>NZ_CALJXO010000178.1:0-3950 GCF_937988555.1 uncultured Boseongicola sp.
TTCTGCCTCCGCATGTTCCTTTAGCCGAAATGAATCACAAGCCTAGGCGAAAGAACAGAAATTAATGGGTGTGCTGCCTAGTTTAATCAGTTTGCGGGACGTTGCCAGAAAATCTCCCAGATGGCCGTCAGGGGGCGATACGATCGACGAGGCCCAATCCATGACGTGATCTCCAGAAAACAGGATGTCGCCGAATTGAAACCCAAGCTGGCCTGCGAAATGGCCGGGAAGATGCAAAACACCAAGCTCCCAACCTGTGCCATGCAGCGTATCCCCTTCGCGGAGGCAGATATCTGGCGCAAAGCCGTGATCAAGACCTTCACCACCGCCGAGGCTGCTTTCCTGTGACAGCCGCTGCATGACATCGCGCCGACCAGCTTCTGGCGGCCCGAACGCTACGACTGGCGCGCCTGTTTGCGCGGACAGCACCTTTGCGGCTGCGCTGTGATCGGCGTGGGCGTGGGTCACAAGGATATAAGTCACACTACTTTGCGCAGTTGCTTCCAGAAGCGCCGAAATATGCCCCGCATCGTCAGGACCTGGATCAATGATGGCAAGTTCGGTTTCGCCAAGAATATAAGAATTGGTGCCCCAATAGGTCATCGGTCCGGAATTGGGCGCAAGGATCGATCGTACACCCGGGGCGATTTCTATGGCAGTTCCAACGGGTGGGCGCGTCATCGGCACTTCCTCTTTGGTGCGTCGCATGCTTAGGCTTTGGGGATGATTGGACAGTTTCTCAAGCAGTTTATGCCGCGTTCTCTTTTTGGCCGTGCGACGCTGATCTTGCTGGTGCCGGTTGGGACGATTCTTTTGGTGATGTCGATCGTCTTCATCCAGCGGCTTTACGAGGACGTCACCCGCCAGATGACGGAAGGCGTGGCAAATGAAATCGTGTTGATCCTGTCTCGGGTCGATGCCAGCGAAACCCCAGAAAGCGCTTTAATAGCCGCACGAGAAATCGCCGCCCCCCTGGGGCTAGAGGTTTCTTTTCTTGACCGACCTTCGGTTGAGCCCCGGGTAGGACTTGATCTGTCGGGACGTACCGTCACAGCGACCCTGCGGGAACAGGTTGCAGGCATTGACACTGTAGATTTGACATCGCGCAAAGGGTTTGCGTTGATTGCGATCAATTCGGTTCATGGCGCTGTGCTGCTTGAAATTCCGCGCACGCGTTTGTCGGCACGCAATCCGCACCAGTTTCTGGTTCTGATCGGTGTCACGTCAGCGTTGATGGTGATGATTGCGCTGCTGTATTTACGCGGGCAGGTGCGTCCAATTCGTCGGCTGGCGGCTGCAGCTTCCGCGTTCGGAAAGGGAAGGTCAGTTGCGTTTCGCCCTGCTGGCGCGGCAGAAGTCCGTGAGGCCGGGAATGCGTTTATCCAGATGCGCGATCGGATTGAGCACCAGATTGAGCAACGAACGCTTCTGCTCTCTGGGGTCAGTCACGACTTGCGAACGCCTTTAACCCGGCTGCGGCTTGCGATCAGCATGTCCGACAGTCCGGAAAACGACGACATGGTGCGCGATGTTGACGAGATGCAGCAAATGCTTGACGCGTTTCTGGATTTTGCCCGCAGCGAGTCGCTGGGCGAACCCGAGCGTATTGATCCGACGCCGCTTATACACGACGCGGTCAATAAAGCGGTTCGAGCAGGTGGCGCCGTTAGCCTTGGGGAAATGGCGAAGACAGATCCGATCACGTTGCGCGCTCCGGCCTTTGATCGGGCAATCGGCAATCTAATTGGCAATGCAATAAAATATGGTTCGAAGGCCCGCGTAAGCCTTACACTTTCGGAGCAGTTCGTTTCGATCTCTGTTGAAGATGACGGCCCGGGAATTCCCTCTGAATTGCGCGAAGCGGCGCTTAAGCCATTTACGCGGCTTGATCAGTCCCGCAATCAGGATGCAGGTTCTGGAGTCGGACTGGGATTGGCAATTGCGGGGGATATTGCGCGCCAACATGGCGGGTCGATTGTATTATCCGACAGCGCAGACCTTGGTGGTTTGCACGCGGCAATTGTATTGCCACGCTAAGCTTTAGTGGCCTCCAGAACTTTAAATTTCCATGCTTTCCGGGGACTTCCCGTCACTGACAGCCGTCTTGTACCAAGCCGGCTGACGACCGCGACCCGACCATGTTTCGCTGGCATTATCGGGGTTCGCAAATTTGGCAGCAGCTTTTGCTTTTTTACGTTTCTTCCCGACACCGTAAATATCTCCAATGGAAACGCCATGCTCTTTCGCAACTGCTTCAATTGCTTTTTTCGCATCATTGATTCGACGTTCTTCAAAGTTGGAAATAGCGGCGTCTACTTCGGCGCGCTGTGCTTTTAACTCTTTCAGGGACATCTTATTGAGGGCTTTGATTACCATTCTGGTTCTCCGTTTTGTGTATTAAATTGAATTTCACATCTCACGGCCCAAGAAAAAAGACAATATAGCTATAATTTCAATATGGTTTAGGGCGACGCAATCCACGAAGTAACCAACGCAACTACGTTTACGTCCATCGAAATCACGGCGGTGTTTGGTAGGCCCGGAGGGACTCGAACCCCCAACCAAAGCGTTATGAGCGCTCTGCTCTAACCAATTGAGCTACAGGCCCGCCGAGCATCGCAATACCAGACGTCAGCGCCCGGTCAAGAAGCAGACGACGGACCGTGGACAGCCGCCTTTTGATCCGGTATCGCGTGCCAAGCGTCGAGGGAAGAATTGCGATGATCAAAAATGGGCTGACATATGCTGAGGCGGGCGTCGACATAGATGCTGGGAATGCCTTGGTGGAACGTATCAAGCCAGCCGCCAAGCGGACGTCTCGAGCAGGGACCATGTCTGGCCTTGGGGGGTTTGGCGCACTTTTTGATCTGAAGGCGGCCGGGTACAATGACCCGATTTTGGTCGCAGCAACGGACGGCGTCGGCACAAAGCTGAAGATTGCGATCGACACGGGTATTGCGGGCGGCGTTGGCATTGACCTTGTGGCTATGTGTGTGAACGACCTCGTTTGTCAGGGCGCAGAGCCGCTGTTTTTTCTCGACTACTTCGCGACAGGCAAGCTGGACGTCGATCATGCAACCGAGGTCATTGAAGGCATCGCCGAGGGCTGTAAGCGCGCGGGATGCGCTTTGATCGGTGGCGAAACGGCCGAGATGCCGGACATGTATTCTGACGGTGATTTTGATCTTGCGGGATTTGCGGTCGGCGCGATGGAGCGGGGTCGTACACTGCCCGATGGCGTTGCAGAGGGCGATGTTCTCCTTGGATTGGCAAGCGACGGGGTCCATTCGAACGGTTATTCTCTGGTGCGTCGAATTGTCGAGAAAAGTGGCCTCGGATGGGATGCACAAAGCCCCTATTCGGATGTGACGCTTGGCGAGGACCTTCTGCGCCCGACCCGCATATACGTCAAAGGTGCGGTCGCAGCGATTGCCGAAGGCGACGTCTTACATGGGTTAGCGCACATCACGGGGGGCGGTTTGACCGAAAACCTGCCGCGTATGCTGCCGTCAGGGCTTGGGGCCGTGATTGATCTTGAAAGCTGGTCGCTTCCGCCAGTTTTTCAATGGCTGCAAGGACAGGGCGGGATCGAAGACCGCGAACTTCTGAAGACCTTCAACTGCGGCATCGGCATGATTGCAGCGGTTCCGGCGGACAAAGTGGATCGCGCGACGCAGGCTTTCGCAGACGACGGACACCACGTGATCGTGATAGGTCGGGTCACCGCCGGCGAGGGTGTCACATTTCGCGGCCTCATCGCGTGAAGCGCGTTGCTGTCCTGATTTCGGGCGGTGGATCGAACATGCTGGCGCTGGCCCGGGACATGACGGCCGACCACCCGGCGCGGCCTGTATTGGTTTTGTCAAACCGGCCGGATGCTGGCGGTCTTCCAAAAGCGGTTGATCTTGGAATTCCGACCGCTGTCGTTGATCATCGCCCGTTCGGACAGG
>NZ_CALJXO010000179.1:0-2843 GCF_937988555.1 uncultured Boseongicola sp.
AAGGGGCCATCCCAACGTCGTAGGGCACTGACCCTGTGGCGGAAATGGTGGCGGCGGGCGGTTTAACGACCGCCTTGCCATACCTGACTGATTGGCGCGCGCACGGCGGTTGATCCGGCGTGTCGTGTCGCCGTTCGGTGACTGAGGCCGGCGCTGGACGACACGCCTCAGGACCAGACGGCGAAGGCCCCGATGACAAAGAGGCTCAACCCTGCGACTTCGCGGACAGAAGTGCGAGGGCGATTATTAACGCCATTCCAACGGGCGGGATGGTCCGCTAGGATTTCATGCGCGAGCATGGTAACGCTGTAAAGTATCGCTGACGTGAGAGCGAGAATTGCGACAGAGTTCATGATTTCGCCTGCGGCATTTTCATCGATGCTACAGCGGGAAAGCTCGCGGTGGAAAAACTTTGTGTCAGGTTGCGTGAATTCACGGTCACATCACGGTGACAGACCAAAGCCCGCCGGATGGCGGACTTTGGTCACGATACAGGGTCTGTTGTCACTCGCGGTTCATTCGATTTTTGATCAGATCATCGACCACTTCGGGTTCGGCAAGCGTGGAGGTGTCGCCAAGCGCTCCGTAGTCGTTCTCGGCGATCTTGCGCAATATGCGACGCATGATCTTCCCGGAGCGCGTCTTTGGAAGGCCCGGCGCCCACTGAATGAGGTCCGGTTTCGCAATCGGGCCGATATCTTTGCGGACCCAGACTTCTAGTTCTTTGCGCAACTCTTCTGTCGGCTCGACGCCATTCATCAAGGTAACGTAGGCATAGATGCCCTGACCCTTGATCGCGTGCGGATAGCCGACAACCGCACTTTCGGCGACATTTTCGTGAGCAACAAGGGAGCTTTCGACCTCGGCGGTACCCATGCGGTGGCCCGAGACGTTGATCACGTCATCAACGCGGCCGGTTATCCAGTAGTAGCCGTCTTGGTCGCGGCGCGCGCCGTCACCCGTGAAGTAGGTGTTTTTGTAGTCGGCGAAGTAGGTTTTTTCGAAACGTGCGTGGTCGCCCCATATGGAGCGCATCTGGCCAGGCCAGCTGTCCTTGATGCTTAGAACGCCTTCGGCAACGATGGTGGTGACTTCCGCGCCGGACGTGGGCTCAAGGATCACCGGTTGGATACCGAAGAAGGGCAGGGTACAGGAGCCGGGTTTGGTCGGGGTCGCGCCCGGCAGTGGCGTCAAAAGGTGGCCGCCGGTTTCAGTTTGCCACCATGTGTCGACGATGGGAACATTCCCGCCGCCAACCACGTCATGGTACCAGCTCCAGGCCTCAGGGTTGATCGGCTCGCCGACGGTGCCGAGGACCTTGAGGTCTGACAGATCGTAATTCTCGACGAAGGAGGTTCCTTTGCCCATCAGCGCACGAATTGCGGTCGGGGCGGTGTAGAATTGGTTTACTTTATGCTTTTCGCACACGGCCCAGAAGCGGCCCGCGTCGGGGTAGGTGGGCACGCCTTCAAACATCAGAGTTGTCGCGCCGTTTGCGAGAGGGCCGTAGACGATGTAGCTGTGGCCCGTGACCCAGCCTACGTCTGCGGTACACCAAAAGACGTCACCGTCGTGGTAGTCGAACGTGTATTGGTGCGTCATCGCCGCATAGACGAGGTAGCCGCCTGTCGTGTGCACAACACCTTTTGGTTGGCCGGTGGAGCCTGAGGTGTAGAGGATGAACAGCGGGTCTTCGGCGTTCATTTCTTCCGGAGGGCAGTCGGCGGAGACGGTTTCTTCCATTTCATGAAGCCAGTAATCCAGCTCTCCGCGCCATGCGACCTGTTGGCCGGTGCGGCGGACAACGAGGCATTTCACCTCGTCGACGTCGTGGGTGAGGGCTTGGTTTACGTTGTCTTTGAGGTTCGTGATACGGCCGCCGCGAGGTGCGCCGTCAGAGGTGATGACGACTTTCGCTTTGCATCCGTTCACCCGCGCGCCAAGGGCGTCTGCCGAAAAGCCAGCGAAAACAATCGAATGGATCGCACCGATGCGGGCCGAGGCGAGCATGGCGTAGGCTGCTTCCGGGATCATCGGCATGTAGAGAACGACGCGGTCGCCCTTTCCGACGCCCATCGCTTTGAGAACGTTTGCGAATTTGCAGACGCGTTCGTGCAACTCGCGGTAGGTGATGTGGAGCGCTTCGTCGTCCGGACTGTCGGGTTCCCAGATGATTGCGGTTTGGTCACCGCGGGTTTCGACGTGTCGGTCGATGCAGTTGGCAGCGACGTTCAGGCTGCCGTCTTCAAACCAGCGGATGTCGATATTGCCGGGCGCGAAGGACGTGTTCTTAACCTTGGTGTAAGGCTTGATCCAGTCAATGCGTTTGCCCTCATCGCCCCAGAAACCTTCCGGGTCCTCAACAGAGCGTTTGTACATCGCGTCGTATTTGGCGCGGTCTGCATGTGCGTTCGATTTAAAGTCTTCGGTCGGCAGATACATGCCGTTTTGAGTTTCCAACATGGGCCCCTCCAGGTCTTAATATTGATGTTGGGCGCCGGGAATCCTGGCGCCAGTCGTCAGATGGCGAGATATTCCGCGCGTAGCTTTTCGTCGTCGAGCACTTTCTGGGCGCTGTCGTCGTAAACGACGCGACCGGTATCAAGAATGACGGCGCGGTCGGCGAGCTTCAAAGCTGCGACGGCGTTTTGTTCGACGATGATCGTTGTGATCCCTTGGTCGCGGATGATGTTCAGCGTCTTGGCGATTTCCTGAACGATGACGGGGGCGAGGCCCTCGTAGGGTTCGTCCAGAAGTAGGACTTTGATGTCGCGCGCCAAGGCTCGAGCGATCGCAAGCATTTGCTGTTCACCGCCCGACAGGGTGCCGGATATTTGTTTAAC
>NZ_CALJXO010000180.1:0-26740 GCF_937988555.1 uncultured Boseongicola sp.
TAGTGACCGTCGTCAAAGTCGCCAAAGAATTCAGGCAGGTCGGGATGGTCAACGGGTTCGCCCGAATAATCGGCGATAAGGTTTTGTTCCGACACATAGGCCACGTAGTAGCTTTGGTCGTTTTCAGCCAGAAGATGGTAAAACGGCTGCTCTTTTTCAGGCCGGCTTTCTTCCGGGATAGCCTCGTACCATTCGTCAGAATTTGAGAACATTGCATCGACATCAAAAACCACACCGCGAAACGGATGCTTGCGATGGCGAACAACTTGGCCCAATGCGTATTTCGCACGCGTTTTGAACATAACAAAACCCCCTACCTATGTATTAATCTTAGCGAAGGCTCATGTCGAATAAATTGGTAGACTTAAAGGGAAACAGACTGTGAACGTCATCCTGACAGTGGTGGAAATCGTCGCACCTGTGTTCCTTTTGGCGGCCCTCGGGTTTGCCTGGGTGAGGCTTGGCTACGAGTATCGGCTCGACTTCGTGACCAAACTGGCAATGACCCTTGGGGTGCCTTGCCTGATCTTCGTTACGCTTATGCAAGCCGACATTGAAAACGAGGCACTGACAGCAATAGCGACAGCGACCCTTGCGGCCTATGCAATTGTTATCGTGGTATTTTTCGCGGTTACACTTGCTTTCAAGTTGGACCGTCAAACCTTCCTTGCCCCGCTCTCATTTGGAAACACAGGCAACCTCGGGCTGCCACTGGCGCTGTTTGCTTTTGGGGATCTGGGCCTCGGATATGCCGTTGTCGTCTTCGCTGTTATGGCGATCATCTCTTTCACTTTTGGCATTTGGCTTGTGTCCGGTGGCGGCAACCCGCTTTCTTCCCTCAAGGAACCATTGGTCGCAGCAAGTCTCGCAGGCGGACTTTTTCTTTGGATGGAATGGGAAACACCAACGGTTATAACGAATACATTGTCGTTGATTGGGCAACTCGGCATTCCTTTAATGCTTATCACCTTAGGTGTAGCACTCGCCCGCCTAAGCCCCAGCGACATCGCGCGGATGGTTTGGTTGTCCGCCCTAAAGGTCGTGATATGTGTCGCGGTCGCCTGGCCCATTGGACTTTGGTTTCAGCTAAATGACGTCGCATTCGCCGTTCTTGTACTGCAGGTTGCCACCCCCGTAGCCGTGACCTCGTATCTTTTGGCGGAAAAATATGGGGCTGATGCTGATTCTGTAGCGGGCCTTGTGGTTGTCTCAACGTTGATGAGCGTGGGCTTTTTGCCGCTGATCCTCGCTTTCGTTATCTAGCTCACCCACATTCTTGGTTTTCACAACGCAGAAAATCGGGTAAAATATCTCAAAATAATAAAATGAGCGAGTTAGGTATGAGCAGACCCCTTCGCGCCCTGGCATTACTATTGTTCGTCGCAGCTTGCGGCGGTGGCAATAAATATTCGGCGCCCAGAAACCTAGAGAACGCCTGTTCCATCGTGAACGAACGTCCGGCATACTTGTCCGCGATGAAGCGAACTGAACGCCGTTGGGGCGTCCCAGTTGCTGTTCAGATGGCAACGATCTACCAGGAATCCAAATTCATCGGCAACGCACGCACGCCCGTGCAGTATTCGCTTGGGGTGATCCCGATGGGACGACAGTCGTCGGCCTATGGCTATAGCCAGGCTTTGGATGGCACGTGGAGCGACTACAAGCGCGCGCGCGGAAGCTGGGGTGCACGGCGCGATGACATTGACGACGCCACCGATTTCATGGGCTGGTACTTTAACGCATCACGCGATGAACTTGGCATCTCGCTGTCTGACACGCGCAACCAATACCTTGCCTATCACGAAGGGCGAACCGGCTATCGCCGTGGTAGTTACAGGGCAAAAAGTTGGCTTTTAAAAGTGTCAAACGATGTCGCATCTCGCGCCGTGGTGTACGATGCGCAACTCAGGTCCTGCGAAAAGGTCTGAGAAGCCCTTAGCCTTTCCGGTTTTTTTCTTCGCGATTGATGTCAAACAGTCGCGCCGGAATGGGCACGCCTTGCGCGAGGTGCCCCAAAATAACCGTTGTTGTTGCACCCTGCGCGTCGCGGATCACCCATTGGCGCAACTCGACAGGGCCCTCGGTGAATTTCAGCGCGATTGATCCATACTCCGGATGCGCTGGATCTTGCGCTGTAACGATGGTCGCCGTCCCGTCAAACTCATGACCCACAACCATGTTCCGGCGAGCCAGATCGACATTGCGTTCCAGTATCAGATTAAGCGGCGTACGACTTAGGGGGTATCGCTCGGCTGTCCCGACATTCGACTTGCCATCGAAAATCCCGACTTGTCCGGCCCCAGCCATCACCAGTAAATCCGTCGGGGGATCATATTCAAACCGCATCCGCCCCGGACGCCGAATATAAAGCGTGCCAGTGGCAAGCGTGCCGTTATCGTTCACCTGCGTAAACGGCGATTGCGCCGTCTCAATCTTGTTAAGATAAGCCGAAATCGCGTTCAGTGAAAGCCGGTCGGCAAACGCCGGGCCCGCGGCCAATAGGGATGCGGCGCTGGACGCGAGGAATGTTCTGCGGTGCATGAGATACCCTTTTTGCCTGCTTGAAGTCGATATAGGGGGATCAGGCCCACTTCGCCACTGCTAGGCAATATCACGCCTTCGACAGGGGAAATCACGCCCCTGCCAAACCGCTTCTATGATTGCTCCGGCACCAGAATCTCGCGCTTGCCGACATGGTTCGCGGCACTGACCAAGCCGCTGTCTTCCATCTGCTCAACAAGGCGCGCGGCCTTGTTGTAGCCGATTGCAAGTTTACGCTGGATATAGGACGTCGAACATTTGCGATCCTTGATCACGATCTGCACCGCTTGATCGTAAAGCGCGTCCTCGCCGGTGGTGTTCCCACCAAGGCCGAGAACCAGATCAATCTCGCTTTCGCCGTCTTCGTCAGGACCTTCCTGAACGTCCGAGACATACTCCGGCGACCCGAAGCTCTTCAGATGGTTAACGATCTCTTCCACTTCCTGATCGGACACGAACGGTGCATGAACCCGCGTGATTTTCGCGCCGCCCGCCATATAAAGCATATCGCCCATACCCAGCAGTTGCTCGGCACCCATCTCGCCGAGGATTGTGCGGCTATCGATCTTGGAGGTGACCTGGAACGATATCCGGGTTGGGAAGTTGGCTTTGATTGTACCGGTTATGACGTCCACCGATGGACGCTGCGTGGCCATGATCAGGTGGATACCGGACGCACGTGCCATCTGCGCAAGACGTTGAATACACGCCTCGATTTCCTTTCCGGCAACCATCATCAGGTCTGCCATCTCATCTACGATCACCACGATATACGGCAGCGCTACGGGGGCAAATTCTTCGGTTTCGAACACCGGTTCGCCGGTTTGATCGTCGAACCCGGTCTGCACTGTGCGACTGAACATCTCGCCCTTTTTCAGCGCGTCGCGCACCTTGCCGTTGAAGCCCTCGATATTGCGGACGTTCATTTTCGACATCTTGCGATAGCGTTCTTCCATCTCGCCGACGACCCATTTCAGCGCAACAACCGCCTTCTTGGGGTCCGTCACAACCGGGGAAAGCAGGTGTGGAATGCCGTCATAGACCGACAGTTCCAACATCTTCGGGTCGATCATGATCATCCGGCACTCGTCCGGCGTCAGCTTGTAGAGAAGGCTGAGGATCATCGTATTGATCGCAACCGATTTACCCGATCCCGTCGTACCCGCAATCAATAGGTGAGGCATCTTCGCAAGGTTTGCCACCACCGGATCTCCACCGATATCCTTACCCAGGGCAAGCGGCAAACGGTGGCTTCCATCGCCATAATCGCGGCCAGACAACAATTCTCGAAGCACTACTTTTTCGCGGTTTTCGTTCGGCAGTTCGATGCCGATCACCGTGCGCCCCGGAACAGTAGAAACACGGGCCGAAAGCGCGGACATCGAACGCGCAATATCGTCAGCAAGGCCGATGACCCGGCTCGCTTTCAAACCCGGCGCGGGCTCAAGTTCGTACATCGTCACCACCGGTCCCGGGCGCACACTGACGATTTCGCCCTTCACCCCATAATCATCCAGAACGCTTTCCAGCATCCGCGCGTTCGCTTCCAAAGCCTCATCCGACAGATGATGGCGCACAATTTCGGAAGGATCGCTTAAGAGGCTCAAGGGTGGGATTTCAAATTCGCTGTCGGCGGTCCCGAAGTTCAATTGGGGCTGCGCTTCCGCCTTTGCCCGTTTTGACGGGGTCGCCTTGACCGGCTTATGCTGAACCACAGGGCGCGAGGATTGAAATCCGCCACCAGGCTCATTTTGCGTAACTACCAGTTCGGGCTCGGGCATTTCGCGTTCGGACAGATCATCCGAATAGGTCGCTAGCTCACCGAATTCGTCGAGCATCACCGTGCGCGGAACCCCGCCTCCCACAAGGGGTGGCTCGTCGCGAAGCCCATCTGGGCGGCGAACACGCGAATTCACGGCTTGTGTGACGCGCGCGCTTAGACCGTCCGGCGTGGTTTCAGGTAGCGCTACGGGTTCAACTGAAGGCTTTTTCTTCGTCAAAAGCGACGGGAGGTTCCCCAAGAGGCCCGGTTTTGCAGACGTAGGCGCACCTTCGCGGTAAGCACGGATCGCGCGCAATACTGCCGGGCTGACATCACCATGGTCAACTTCCGGCAAAACATCAGAGGCGGCACGGCGCTCGGCGGCACGGGTCCGTGCATCTGCGGCCATCTGAAGACCTCCCACTGCGCCACGACCCAACGCCGTCATCGCCGTTGCATAAAGAAGGATAGCACCGCCCAAAAGGTAACGTGCGTAGGCCCATAGTTCATCGCGCGTAAAGCCAAGCACAAAGCCGCTCATTGCAATGGCGCCCACAAAAAGGACTAACGCCATAGCCTTTAGACCGGTCCCCGGCGCCACAGGCAGGACGCCAAGAATCGCCCCCAAAATCGTATCGCCGAACAAACCGCCCAGTCCAAACGAATGGGTCCAGTCTGCGCCGGGCAGATGGGTCGATGCATAGATCGCCACCAAAGCCACGCCAATCGGCGCAAAAATCAGTCGCGCCATCGCGCGTTCTTCGCCGTAGTGAAAGAGGAACCGCAGCCCCCAAACGCCCAGAATAGCGGCGATAGCCCAACTGCCATAGCCTGCGATCACATAAAGCGGCGAGGCAATTGCCGCTCCGAAAGGTCCCAGAATATTGCGCGCGGGCGCGTCCGTAGCATTCAGCCAATTCGGATCATCGGGCGAATACGACCCAAGCATCAATGCCACCAAAAGCGCCAACCCTAAAAAGGTCAATCCAATCAACTCTTTGCCCCGGCGCTCAATTATTGCCTGGGTATCACTGTCGAAAAGAGGGTCACGATGCCTTGTCTGAAACGCCATGCTTACCTGTTCCTTACCTATAAATGCAGTCGCGGAGTGCCTCTAAACCGCGTTGCAATTCTTCTTCATTCAAAACCATGGCCACACGAATGTAGCCTGCACCGGGGTTTTCCCCGTCCACATCGCGCGAAAGATACGCGCCAGGCAAAACCCGGACGCCTGTTTCGCGCCAAATCTTCAAAGCCGCTGTTTCGCCGTCATCCACCGGAAGCCACAAAAAGAAACCTGCCTCCGGGGCCGCGCAACCGTCGATGTCTTTAAACACCCGCGCAGCAATTTTGTACTTCGCCTGATACCGCGCCCGGCTTGCATCAACGTGGGCTTCATCCAGCCAAACCGCCGTTGCGGCCTTTTGTAGCGGCACAGGCAACGGCGCCCCCCCATAGGCGCGAAGCTGTCGCAGAAGGCGGATCGTCTCGGGACCGCCCGCAACGAAACCCGAGCGAAGGCCCGGAAGGTTTGATCGCTTGGACAGCGAGTGAAAAACCACAACGCGCTCGGGGTCCATTCCCATTTCGGCCGCCATCTGAAGCGCGCCAACCGGTGGTTCGTTGCGCCAGATTTCGGAATAACACTCGTCCGCGAAGACCCTAAAATCATGCTTTTCAGCCAATGCCAAAAGCGTCCGCCAATATTCGCGGTCTGCCACGGCACCTTGTGGGTTCGACGGAGAGCAAATGTAGGCAACGGTTACACGGTCCAGAACGCTTGGATCGACAGATGTGAAGTCGGGCAGAAAGTCTGTCGCCTTGGTGCAGGGCAGAAAGACCGGTTCGGCGCCGACGGACAAAGCTGCGACCGCATAGACCTGATAGCAAGGGTTTGGCACAAGAACGACTGGACGCCCGCCCGCCTTCGTTTCAGGGCAAAGCGCCATCATCGCGTTATAAAGACCCTCACGCGTGCCGTTCAAAGCCATGATCTGATCAGACGGAACACGCGCATCATAGCGCCGCAAGAGCCAGCCACTGATCGCATCCAACAATTCAGGCGTGCCTTCATTGGGAGGATACTTGCCAAAACCGGCCGTATTGGCGGCAATCACATCCGCAACAAAATCGGGAAACGCATGGCGCGGTTCACCAATAGTCATATGCAACACGTCGCCACCGGGCGCGTGCACGTCTAGCAAAGCCCGCAGACGCGGGAATGCATATTCCGGTAGGCTCGAAAACCGCTCGGGAAATACCATAACTGCCTCAATACCGGGATCATTTTGCCCCGTTTCCCCGCAAGTTAGCCCATCGAGGGCCAAGCGGTCCACTGCGAAGACACCTTTTTCAGACGTACCACCCGAATATTGTGTCTTTTACGCCAGCGCGGCCTCTGCCGCCGCCCCGATCCGCAGGAGTCTTTCTTCAGAAGACCCTTGAAACAGAATGCCACAGGACGGCAAACCGGTCGGCAAAGTAACGCCTGCCAACCCCATAAGATTGCCAATGCGGGTGTTCTGCAAAGTCAAAAGGTTTTCCGCAGCGAAAAGGTCACCGTCTGCCGCAACTGCTGCGCGTTTCGGCGGCAATATCGGCACTGTGGGCAAAATCACCGCATCAAATCCGGCCGTGGCCGCGTTGTAGGTCGCGCGCAGCGCGTCAAGGCGTTGCCATGCCGCAACAAAATCGGCCGCTGATATGGACGCTCCGCTGCGGAACCGCTCGCGGACACGCGGATACATGGCATCAGGATTAGCTTCGATTACCGCCTTCCAGGTGCCATAGGCTTCTGGCGCGAACAACACACCAGCCAAACCCATCGCTTCAGAAACACACTCCAATTCAATCGGTTCAACCGCAGCGCCCGCTGCCTCCAAACGCTCAACAGCACTTTGAAAGGCCGCGCGTGGTGCGTCGCGCAAATTCTCAAAGGCGCTGGTCTTCAAAATAGCCAGTCGCGCACCCTTAAGCGTAGCGCCATCCAGCGACACTGCCGCCCCACCCTCCATGGCGGCCAGCAACAAGGAAGCGTCCTCGACCGTCCGGCACAAAGGTCCGACCGTATCAAACCTCGCGCAAAGCGGAACAACACCTTCCAGAGACAAACGCCCGGGTGCCGTCTTCAAGCCGACCAGGTCATTCCAAGCCGCCGGTGCGCGTACCGAGCCGCCGGTATCCGAGCCAATCCCTGCTGCGGCCAACCCAAAGGCAACCGACGTCGCCGCGCCAGACGACGACCCGCCCGACACCGCGTCTAAATCGTTCACGCATGGCGGCGATTGCGTCATTGGATTGAGGCCAAGACCAGAAAACGCGAGTTCCGTCATATGTGTTTTGCCCAAACAAACGATACCAGCGTTGGTGGCAGCCTGCAAAACACGCGCATCGCGGTCGGGCACGCGCCCTTTCAGTAAAAGCGAACCAGCTTCAGTCACGACCCCGGCGGTATCGTAAAGATCTTTCCAAGAGATAGGCACACCATCGAGCGGCGACCGCCTCAGACCCAATTTCGCACGCGTCGAAGCCGCTTTTGCCTCATTGCGAGCGCGCTGTTGGGTGGTGCGCGCATAAATTCGATCGGTGAACTGATGCTCTGCGATGGCTGCCAGATAGAGCTCGGTCAGATCAACGGGATCAATCTTACCTGCCTCGATCCCGCGTCCAAGATCAGCAGCACTTGCCCAAAGCCAGTCACTCATATCCAACGCCTCCCTAAACCAACGGCGCGATCGTAGCGGCACGACAACGCATGGACAATGCCACGCCGCCGCCCATATCAAACACCATGACCTATGACACAGATATTCTCATCGCAGGCGGCGGCCTTAACGGCACATCGCTGGCGCTGGCGCTGGCCTCGGCGGGCTTCGACGTCACGCTTGTCGATCCTTTGCCAAGCGATACCAGAGCGGCGCGCGATTTTGACGGGCGCGGATATGCGCTTTCAATCGCGTCTCAGCGGGTTTTGAAAGCCTTGGGTATCTGGTCCGCCTTGTCTGAAAGCGCACAACCTATTCTTGACATCAAAATCACCGATGGTCGCCCCGGCGAAGGTCCGTCTCCGATGATGTTAGCCTTCGATCATGCCGAGATTGAGGAAGGCCCAATGGGATTTCTCGTCCAGGATCGCTATCTTCGCCCTGCCCTTTTGGCCGCCGTGGACGCGGCAAGCATCAGACAATTGAATGAACGCCGGGTAGTGAGTCAATCGCCCGACAGCAACGGCGTCACGGTGACCCTAGATGACGGAAGTGCCCTTCGCGCCCGGATCCTTATCGGCTGTGATGGAAAAGCCAGCGGCGTCGCCACGCGCGCTGGCATCAAGCGGATGGGGTGGCAGTATGGCCAAACGGCGCTGGTTTGTGCAATCCAGCATGAACACGCCCACGAAGGCACAGCCCATCAATTTTTCATGCCATCCGGGCCGCTAGCGATCCTGCCCCTGACTGGCAATCGTGCCTCTATCGTCTGGACCGAAAAAACCGAGCGCGCGGCCGAGATACAGGGGCTTAGCGACGAAGCCTACCTTGAGATTTTGCGCCCACGTTTCGGTGATTTTCTTGGCGAAATCTCTTTGGTGGGAGAACGCTTTAGCTACCCGTTGGGACTGTCGCTCGCCCAGGATTTCATCGGGCCGAGGGTGGCGCTTGTGGGAGACGCCGCTCATTCTGTACACCCGATTGCAGGTCAGGGTCTGAACGCCGGGCTGAAGGACGTGGCGGCACTTGCAGAAGTTCTGGCGGATGCGTCCCGACGTGGGGAAGACATCGGGCGCGCCGATGTCTTTACGCGCTATCGTCAGTGGCGTCGGTTTGACACGGCAACGCTCGCCTTTGCGACTGACAGCTTCAATCGGCTGTTTTCAAACGATAACGGGATATTGCGCACGATCCGAGATCTCGGCCTCGGCGCCGCCAATGCGTTGCCGGGCCTACGTCGGGGACTTATCCGCGAAGCGGCCGGCCTAACCGGAGACCTTCCGCGTCTTGCCAAGGGGCAACCCCTTTAGTCAAGTTTGCGCGCCTCATCGACCAACATGATCGGGATGCCGTTGCGGATAGGATAGGCAAGATGCGCCGCCTTGCAGACAAGCTCCTGAGCCTTCGCATCATACGTTAGCTGCGCGCGGGTTTGCGGACACACCAAGGCTTCTAACATCCGCCGGTCAAATTTGTTTTCGGTCACTGCAATGCATCCTCTGTTCCGCCGCCCCGCATCGCAAATTCAATCAGGGTCAGCAACGTTTCCCGTCGCGTCTGCAGCGACGGTGCTTCCAAAAGGGCTTGCTTGTCTTCCGGCTCAAACGGGCAAAGCATCGAAAGCGAGTTGATCAATAATTCGTCCTCGGCTTCTTTAAGCGATTCCCAGTCCGTCTGAAGTCCATTGGACTCAAAGAAGCGATTAAGGGCGGAAAAGAACACATCCCGATCAAAGTTAGGGTCATGTTCCGTGGCCCCCAGATCCCGATCAAACCCCGTCCAACTTACCTTACAGCGGCGATATGGGGTGAAGCCGTCTATCTCTTCAATAACCCGAAAACGGCTTATCCCAGTCAGCGTAAGCATATAACGCCCATCATCGGTCTCAGTGAACGACGTAAGCCGGCCCGCACAACCAATAGCCTGCAACGAAGGACTGCCTGTGGGGCCGCCTTCTCGCGGTTGGATCATCCCGATCAAACGATCAGGCGTCTTCAGGGCATCATCCAACATCGCCAGATAGCGCGGTTCAAAAATATGCAGCGGCAATCTGGCGCGGGGCAACAACAGCGCCCCGGGAAGCGGGAAGACAGGGACCGTTTCGGGGAGATCAGACTTTGGGAACATTCCTTGTTACCTAGCCCATTTTCCTGTCAGGCAAAGATCATCGACGACAACTTTCGGCGTCCGTTCAACACGATAGGATCATTGGCTTTTAAGGCTTCAAAAATAGTGAACAGCTGGGCTTTCGCAGCACCCTCGTTCCATTCGCGGTCACGCCGGAAGCTTTCCAGCAATTGCGTGACGGCCTCCTCGGCGTCTCCTGCAGCATAAAGCGCCTGTGCCAGATCAAACCGCGCCTTTAGATCGTCCGGATCAGCATCGAGCCCAGCACGCAGCTCGTCAACCGGCCCAGCATCTGCAGCCTGGCGTGCCAACTCGATCTGCGCACGTGCAGCCTCAATCTCTGGCGCAGAGGACAAGGCTGCTGGAGCCGTCAGCAGAACTTGCGCCGCCTCATCGATCTGATCCAGCGCCAGATGGGTGCGCGCCAGACCGCCATAGGCAGCAGCGCTCTGCGGGTCCTCGCCAAGGACAGCCGCGAAGATCGAAGCCGCATCTGCAGCCGCGCCTTCTTCCAACATATTTTCCGCAGTTTCGAGGGCCTCTGACAGACCGCCGCCGACTTCGCCGCCTGATGCCACTATAGCCTTATCAATAAACGCCTTAATC
The DNA here is from genome assembly GCF_937988555.1 of uncultured Boseongicola sp. Lineage (NCBI taxonomy): Bacteria > Pseudomonadati > Pseudomonadota > Alphaproteobacteria > Rhodobacterales > Paracoccaceae > Boseongicola > uncultured Boseongicola sp. Next base: position 10,741 of record NZ_CALJXO010000180.1, read on the forward strand.
TCAGACGCAGGCAACGCACCCTGGAACGCATCAATCGGCTGACCTTGCCAAAACGCGTAGACAGTCGGAAGCGATTGAACCCGCAGTTGTTGCGCAATTGCCTGATTCTCATCCACGTTGACTTTAACAAGCTTCACCGCACCGCCTGCCGCTGTCACGGCAGCTTCAATGGCAGGAGTAAGCTGGCGACACGGTCCGCACCACGGCGCCCAGAAATCGACGATGACCGGGACGGACTGGCTCGCTTCAACGACGTCGGCCATAAAGGTGGCCTCGGAGCTGTCTTTGATTAGATCGCCCGCTGGGGCGGATGGCGCAGTTGGATTGAGTTCAAGCATTTTCGTCCCCGGTATTAAGTGTTGCACTTTATATGCGAACGATTGCGAAAAGACCAAGGGGGCCCGCCGCGATTTCCCAAGCTCAAAACTCTACGAAAGCGCCGCTTTTTGTACCCGCGTCAACGGCAAGCCCCCGGTCAGACCGGCCGGAAGCACAAGCCACGCGCCAGCCGCGTAAAGTTTGGCCGTCATAGCCGAGGCATTCTGAATTGTAAGTCCCGCAAGCGCCGCATCCGACAATCGCTTGACCGTCGCCGTCACAGCGATCCAGGCAAACAGGATGATCGGCAAAACCGCCAATATGCGCTTAGCAGTCGTGAACATGTTCCAGCCTTAGCCCATTCAGCGCCCGCAGGCGATCTGCGAGATCGCGCACTGGCACCACAATCAAATGTCGGTAGTCGCCGTACCCCTGACGGCGAACGCTATACAAAGCGCCGTCAATTTTCTGTAGATCTGAAAGAGCTGTGAGCAAAACCTGATCGTTCCCCGCTATTTCCCGAATATCCGCACCAGCGGCCGAAAGACGCTCCAGAATGACGGAAAAGGCGCGATAGCGATCGGTTTCAATCTCGATCCCATCCCCAAGTAGGCCGATGATCGTTATGCCTGCGATGTCGGAAAGTATTTCGTTCGCCACGCCCGACACTACCGAGCGGAGCCGCAAATCATCAGCTCCCACGCCAGCGACCGCCGCCTCAATGACCCCAGCATAGGTGGCTTTTGCGCCGTATTCCGCGCCCAAAGCGAACCGCCGTTCCCGGTCCCGCAAGCTGTCCCCGGACAGATCCGCCAGCGCTTTCGCATTCGTCGCAAAATCCCACTTATACCAAGGCGATTGCTGCAAGAACGCGCCGTAAGCGGCGGCTTGGTCGGCACTGAGATCATCAAGCGGCGTACGTTCTGCACCCCGCAGCCAAACAGTCACGCGACCGCGAGTTTCCCTTTAGGCCGCTTTTGCCAGAAGTTCGGCAGTGAAGCTGACGCCGATCGTATAGATGGTCGCCTTGGTATCGCCAGTGACACCGCCCATGCTTGCCGCAGCTTCAGTCAGGGGACAAAGCGTTCCCCAAAAGCCAGAGATCGCCCGCAGATAGCCGAATTCATGTGGAGCCCCTGTAGTAATAACTCTCGCGTATTCGTCGTAGGCGTGAGCGATATGCCATTCTGGATAGGTCAAAAGCGTCCGGCTTTCGGCGCGCTGCCAATTCGGATCAACGATAAGCGGTTGATATCCCGTTCCCGAAGGTTCGCCGCGACACGCCACCTCGATGTAGATCGGAGGGGCGACCAACCCGATCAGGGCAATCCCCAAAGCGAACACCAACCGCTTCACCCATCGCCAAAGAGACGTCACTTCGCGCGATAAAGAAAAAGCCCCGATGCCAATGCGATCCCGCCAAGACAGATGTGCGGCAGGTTCGCCAGAATTTTGAAACCAAACGGAACGTCCTGAAATCCAAGGTAAAGATTCCGAAATCGAGATACCCCGACCCGGTGATCAAGCCCATCACCTCATCGCCCAGATAAAGCGCGCAAAGATCACCAGAAACATGCGCGCGGCACGTGCCGACATCAGACCTGCCACCAACGCCCAAATCGCAGAGGACAAGTGCAGTGAGTCATCAAAGATATCTCACGCGAAAACGCCAAAAGCCACGCCATCAGCATCCGTGATGCCGGGGATGTAGTTCAAAGAGGCCGCGCCCAGCAGCACAACAAAGAACCCGATGGAGATGCACTGGTGAATGGTCATGCCATATCCGCCAAATAACGATCCCAAAACCCGTTGCGGAAAACCAAATCAGGATCGTAAAATCTCTTCTCGGCGACAAATTTCTCGGCGTTCGGATACCCACGCCGAAATTGCTGGTTCGTCGCATGCGGGCGATACGGCAAGTAATACGTGCCACCTAAATCAAGCACACGATCGATAAGGGCTTGCGTCATACGCGCGTGATCCGTTTCCGCGCGTTGCGTCATTTCTTGGCTGAACAGCAGCGCACAGGCGATCCGGGGTGCGGGCGCATAGGCCAAAACACTCTCTTCGTCCCCGGCAACATAGCGCAAGGTGATGTTCAAAAGCTCTTGATAGCTTGAAGGGATAACTTCCTGACATGCAGTCACAAAATCCGCAAAACGTCCCGGAGGAACAAAGTATTCATGCAGGATATCGGTGCGTGTCGGATCCTTGTCCTCCAAGGTCACAACCGGTTCATTAATCAAGGAATTGCGACTTACCGGACCGCTTGCGAACATCGTCCCCAGACCCGTTTCAAACCACCAGCGGAGATCCTTCGCCCTTTCGTTTGCGACCTGTGCGCGAAAGACATGGCGAGATAATTGACTGAGAGTGCCCGAGCCGCTTGCCGGTGGCACGATGTTTTGATCCGCGGCGGCGCGATAGGTGATCACCATTGCATCTTCAAAGAAGGTGTCGCGATCAACGTTAAGACGACCGTAGGCCATATTTACATCTCCAGATTCAATCGCTCCCACAAAGAACGGCGCAAAATCGCGGGACGGGACCTTCCGGAAGGTCGGTTCCAGATTGAGGTTCGGCTCTGCTTCGACCTCAAGTTCGATCACCGCGCCGGTCAGTCCGTACCCGCCCATGGTCGCGAAGAATAACGGTGCATTTTCCGTTCGTGAACACCGCACCAACTCGCCGTCGGGACGTACAATGAACATGCTGCGCACAGTGGATCCCATGGGACCATGAGGCGCTGGCCAGCCATGTGCATTGACGCAAAATGTCGCCGCCACGCCAAAATCATTGTTCGATTGCATGACTTTGGGTCCAAACCCAAGCGGATCTAACGCTCGAATCACATCACTCCAACGGGCACCGGCATGCACACGATAGGTCGTCCCGCCCCGATTGATTTGGGTAAAGCCATTGTCGAAAGTCATCGCATGACCGTTGGTCGGGATCGCGTGTCCGCCCATCGAATAACGCCCGGCTCCGACGTTGAAAGGGCGTCCTTCATCGCGGGCGGCGGCTATCTCGGCGCGGATTTTATCAGCAAGGATTTCTGTCGGGTTTTCTACCGCGACGGTGTGCCGGAAAATCGGAGTTTCACTTAGAAGACTGGCGTCGTTCATTGTGCCGTCTGCGCCAACTGGCTGCAAAGAGGTCGTCCCCGCCAGCGGGGGGCGCTTCGATGTTAGTTTGGCGCCTGCAATGCCGCCGACAATGCCGCCGCCGGCAAGAAGAATAGCGCGTCGTGTCAATTCGCCCATATCTAACCCCTTCTCTGTTCGGTACTGACGCTACAAATCGAATGTGGCGAAAACCGGAGCATGATCGCTTGGCTTTTCCCAACCGCGAGCTTCGCGCAACACGCGGCTTCCATGCCCTGCATTCGCGATATCGGACGTCGCCCAGATATGATCAAGACGTCGGCCCTTGTCTGCGTCTTCCCACCCCGGCGAGCGGTACGACCACCAGCTATAAAGTTGTCCGTCAGGGATATCCTGGCGCGTGATATCGACCCATTTGCCAGCATCTTGTGTAGCTCCAAAATGCTCGACTTCGATCGGTGTGTGGCTCACGACCTTCAGAAGCTTCTTGTGATCCCAGACGTCATCTTCGCGCGGCGCAATATTCAAGTCCCCGACAAGAATGGATCTTTTAGGAGACTCCGCGTGGAACGCATCACGCATTTCAGTCAGGTAATCGAGTTTCTGGCCAAACTTGATGTTCTTTTCACGGTCCGGAATGTCGCCCCCGGCTGGGACGTAGAAGTTATGAATTGTCACGCCGTTCGCAAGCCGCGCGGCGACGTGGCGGGCGTGGTCGAGGGAGGCGTAGTCAGCCCCACCGGCATCTTCCAAGGGGAGCTTCGACAAGATTGCGACGCCGTTGTATCCCTTTTGACCGCGGGCAACCATGTGGCTGTAGCCAAGGGCTTGGAAGGCTTCGAGGGGGATTTTCTCGACGGGCGATTTGCATTCCTGAAGGCAAAGAACGTCGGGGGCTTCTTCTTGCAACAGCTTGCAAACAAGGACCTCGCGGAGGCGAATGGAGTTAATGTTCCAGGTGGCAAGAGTGAAGGACATGGGGGCTCCGTTCGGTTTTGGGTTGGCGCGAGAGTAACAAGCGCCTGCGTCGGGGACCACGGACAATTGGCAATGTGGTGGGCAACGCACGGTCAAAAAATACACTGTGCAACCGGCAAGAGATTATTGGCGTTATTTTGAAGGGAATGGGAGAAAAGCGCACGTCGGTATCACGTCGATGCAACGGCAGCATTCCGTCGGGGCGCCTAGATGCGAACGGTGGCGGGATGCGTGAGATGTGGTAGCGGCGTCAAGAGGTATTGAGTGGATGTTATGGGGGCGGTCGCTGAGTTTAGGCACCCAGAACTTGCTCAAGAATGTCACGAAGGTCTTTGCGTTGCTTACCCGTAAGGCCTGCCACCAGCTCCGCATTCACTTTTTCGACGCTCCCGAAAAGCGTTTGACTTAAAGCGCGCGCCGCATCCGTGGGGTAGATGGTATGCGTCCGCCGAGATGTCGGATGTGCGCGGCGTTCCAGCAGATTTTCTGATTCCAAATGATCGATGGCACGGCTGATTGCGATCATGATCGTCGGCGGACCAATTGTCGGGGGCAGTTTCTAGCGGAAACGCCAAACTCTGAACCATTCAAAATAACCGCTCTGACCGTGCATATAAGCACAGGGATGCTGATCCTTGTCTTGATGGTGGTCCGGCTGATCGTGCGCATGGCGAAAGCCCAAGCCTCCCCACGCGGATATCGGCAATGACCTTTTGAACAAAGGCGCAGCGGCAGCACATTGGGGGGTCTATGTGCCTGGTTTTGCCATGTGTATTTCGGGACTGGCCACCGCAAATATCGCGGGCCTTCCGGCTCTCGTGTTTGGCGGATCGGGCGAGCCTTTACCTGCCAGTTTTGATGATATTGCGCCGCGTGTCGCGCACGGCGTTATTGCCACGCTGCTAGGTTTGCTGATCCTCAGGCACGGGGCGGCGGGTCTTTACCACCAGTACGCGCGCATAGACGGGCTTTTGGGGCGCATGTGGTTCGGAGGTCGCGGCGCGTAAGACCGTCAGCGGCTTTGTTGATCAGTCGATGTTCAGGACGAAAAAAAGGGCCCCACGGGGCCCTTTGTCATTCTTATATCGCTGTTTTACAGCGCGCCCCTAAGCGCCATCAAGTCCGACAGACGCTTGGCCGCTGTGTCGACAGCGTCACCTTCGGCCGCGTCACGGGCAGCCTGCGCCTTGGCGACACGCTCGTCCATGAACTCGGCCGTAACTTCGCCTTTTGGCAGGGCCTCTTCCGCCAGCACGGATGTGCCCTCGGACGAGATTTGCGCAAAGCCGCCGGTTACGACGAATTCCTGCGTGCCGCCGTCCATCTCGACCAACAGAACGCCGGGGCGCAACGTGGTCACAGTTGGCGCATGGTCGGGCATAGCCGTCATGTCACCATCCGCCCCCGGAATTTGCACCGCTTTGGCCTTACCCGAGACCAGACGGCGCTCCGGTGAGACGAGATCGAATTGCATCGTGTCAGCCATTGGCTTTCACTCCTTAGGCAGCCTCGGCGGCCAGTTTCTCGGCTTTCGCCTTCACGTCGTCAATGCCGCCAACCATGTAAAAGGCCGCTTCCGGCAGGTGATCGTATTCTCCGGCAACAACCGCTTTGAACGACGCGATTGTGTCTTCCAGCTGAACCTGAATACCGTCCGAACCGGTGAAGACTTTTGCAACGTCGAAGGGCTGGCTGAGGAACCGCTCGATCTTACGGGCTCGGGCCACGGCCAGTTTGTCTTCTTCCGACAGTTCATCCATGCCGAGGATGGCGATGATGTCCTGCAGAGACTTGTAGCGCTGGAGGATTTGCTGAACGTCGGTAGCAACTTTGTAGTGCTCGTCACCGATGATGAGCGGGTCAAGCAGGCGCGAGGTCGAGCCAAGCGGGTCCACAGCGGGGTAGATGCCTTTTTCCGAGATCGCGCGGTCAAGAACCGTGGTCGCATCAAGGTGGGCAAACGAGGTTGCAGGTGCGGGGTCGGTAAGGTCATCGGCGGGGACATACACAGCCTGAACCGACGTGATCGAGCCGGTCTTGGTCGACGTAATACGTTCCTGCATAGTACCCATGTCGGTGGCCAGCGTCGGCTGGTAGCCCACAGCGGACGGGATACGGCCCAAAAGCGCGGAGACCTCGGAACCCGCTTGTGTGAAGCGGAAGATGTTGTCGACAAAGAACAGAACGTCCGAACCGCTGTCATCTCGGAACTGCTCAGCCAGTGTCAGACCGGAGAGCGCGACGCGCATACGCGCACCTGGAGGCTCGTTCATCTGACCGTAGACCAGTGCGATCTTCGAGTCGGAGAGGTTATCGGGTGTGATAACGCCGCTTTCGATCATCTCGTGGTAAAGGTCGTTGCCTTCACGGGTCCGCTCACCAACACCGGCAAACACGGACACACCCGAGTGCACTTTGGCGATGTTGTTGATCAGCTCCATGATAAGAACCGTTTTACCAACGCCTGCACCACCGAAGAGTCCGATCTTTCCGCCCTTGGTGTAGGGTGCGAGCAGATCAATGACTTTGATGCCAGTCACCAGAAGTTCGGTTGCTGTTGACTGCTGGTCAAATGCAGGTGCGTCGCCGTGGATCGCACGACGCTCTGTCGCGTTGACCGGGCCTTGCTCGTCCACAGGCTCGCCCACGACGTTCAGGATGCGACCCAAAGTTGCGTTGCCAACTGGGACCGAGATCGGTTCGCCCAGGTCCGTAACGATCTGGCCGCGGACCAGACCTTCGGTCGCGTCCATAGCGATTGCGCGAACTGTGTTTTCGCCCAGGTGCTGAGCCACTTCCAGAATCAGTCTGTTACCGTTGTTATCGGTTTCAAGCGCATTCAGAATTTGGGGCAGCTCGTCGCCGAACTGCACGTCAACAACAGCGCCAATGACCTGGGTCACTTTGCCTTTTGCGTTTGCCATATCTCTGGTCTCTCCGGTCGTTTAGAGCGCTTCCGCGCCCGAAATAATTTCAATCAGCTCGTTCGTGATCACTGCTTGACGCGAACGGTTATATTGGATGGTCAGACGATCGATCATGTCGCCCGCATTTCGCGTCGCGTTGTCCATGGCGCTCATCCGTGCGCCCTGCTCGGACGCCGCATTCTCAAGCAACGCCGTAAAGATCTGCGTGGCGATCCCGCGCGGCAGAAGATCAGCGAGGATCTCGGTCTCGTCGGGCTCGTAGTCGTAGACGGTCGACTCGCCGGCATCGTCTGGGACTTCGAACAACGCAGGAATGATCTGCTTTTCGGTCGGCTTTTGCGTAACGACGTTTTCGAACTCGGAATAGAAGATCGTTGCGACGTCGAATTCGGATGCGTCAAAGCGCGTCAGCACTTCTTCCGCGACGATTTGAGCATTGGCGTAGCCAATACGCTTGATGTCGCTAAAGTCGACGTGGCCGATCAGATGAGCACCAAAATCACGGCGCAACTGCTCGCGGCCCTTCTTGCCGACAGTCAGGATCTTCACCGTCTTACCTTCGGCGACCAACTTGGTGGCTGCAATCTTCGCGATCTTGACGATCGACGAGTTAAAGCCGCCGCAAAGTCCACGTTCCGCAGTCATGACAACCAACAGGTGCGTTTGATCACCGCCGGTGCCGCTCAGCAGCTTCGGCGCGCTGTCGCTGTCGCCAACGGACGACGCAAGTTCGGCCATCACAGCGTTGAACCGCTCGGCGTAGGGCCGGGCCGCAGCCGCAGATTCTTCCGCCCGCCGCAGTTTCGCGGCGGCGACCATCTGCATCGCCTGCGTGATCTTCCGGGTCGATTTGACCGAGCTGATCCGATTTTTTAGGTCCTTGAGGTTGGGCATCTATCCCTATCCTTCCGGGCGATTAATCTCAGGCGAAATCTTTGGCGAAGTCTTCGATCGCAGCTTTCAGCCTGTCGGCTGCATCGCCTTTGATCTTTGGATCGTCGTTGGTGATCCAATCAATAACGTCGCTGTGCTTTGCATGCATATGCGCCAGAAGGCCGCTCTCAAAGCGGCTGACGTCCGACAAAGGAAGTTTGTCAAGATAGCCGTTCGTGCCGGCGAAAATGGCAACCACGATCTCTGCATTGGTCAATGGCGAATACTGCGGCTGCTTCATCAATTCGGTCAGACGCGCGCCACGGTTCAGCAGACGCTGGGTCGAGGCATCAAGGTCGGAACCAAACTGTGCAAAGGCGGCCATTTCACGATACTGCGCGAGCGAGAGTTTAACAGGACCAGCGACAGACGACATCGCTTTTGTCTGAGCAGAAGAGCCCACACGCGACACCGACAAACCGGTGTTCACAGCAGGGCGGATACCCTGGAAGAACAATTCGGTTTCAAGGAAGATCTGACCATCGGTGATCGAGATCACGTTGGTTGGAATGAAAGCCGATACGTCGCCACCTTGGGTTTCGATGATAGGCAGAGCCGTCAACGAGCCACTGCCATTGTCTTCGTTCAGCTTGGCCGAACGCTCCAACAGGCGGGAGTGAAGATAGAATACGTCGCCAGGGTAGGCTTCGCGGCCCGGTGGACGGCGCAGCAAGAGCGACATCTGACGATAGGATACAGCCTGCTTGGACAAGTCATCATAAATGATCAGCGCATGGCGGCCATTGTCACGGAAGTGCTCTGCCATCGCGGTTGCCGCGTATGGTGCAAGGAACTGCATCGGTGCCGGGTCGGATGCGGTTGCCGCCACAACGATCGTATACTCCATGGCGCCGCTCTCTTCGAGGCGCTTTACCAGCTGCGCCACTGTGGAGCGCTTCTGGCCGATCGCCACGTAGACGCAATAAAGCTTTTTGCCTTCGTCGTCGCCTGCAGCTTCGTTGTAGGACTTCTGGTTCAAAATAGCGTCAAGTGCGACGGCAGTCTTGCCAGTCTGACGGTCACCAATGATCAATTCTCGCTGACCACGGCCAATCGGGATCATTGCGTCAACGGATTTGAGGCCAGTCGCCATTGGTTCGTGAACCGATTTACGCGGAATGATACCCGGCGCTTTTACGTCAGCGACACGACGCTCTGTGGTCTCAATCGGACCTTTGCCATCAATCGGATTGCCAAGGCCGTCAACGACACGCCCCAGAAGCGCGTCACCTGCAGGCACGTCTACGATCGAATTCGTGCGCTTTACAGTGTCGCCTTCTTTAATGTCGCGGTCAGACCCGAAGATGACGATACCGACGTTATCGCTTTCCAAGTTCAGCGCCATGCCCATGATGCCGCCAGGGAATTCGACCATTTCACCGGCCTGGACGTTGTCGAGGCCGTAGACGCGGGCGATGCCGTCGCCAACGCTCAGCACGCGGCCAACTTCGGCAACTTCGGCTTCCTGGCCGAAATTCTTGATCTGGTCCTTCAGGATCGCAGAAATTTCTGCTGCTTGGATCGCCATTTATCCGACCTCTTTCATAGTGTTCTGGAGTGCTGCGAGCTTGGAACGAACCGACGTATCGATCATTTTCGAGCCCACTCTGACAATTAAACCGCCGATGAGGCTTTCATCGACGGTAACATTCATTTTTACAGTTTTGCCAACCGACACCTTCAGCGTTTCGGCAAGCTTGGTTCTTTGATCGTCACTGAGCGCGCGTGCGGCCTGCACCTCGGCGGTGACTTCGCCTTTTTCGTCCGCGATCAGATCCCGCAGAACAGCCATCAGATGCGGCAAGACGAAGAGGCGTCGCTTGGACGACATCAACTTCAGGGTAGAGGCGACAGTATCGCTCAGGCCCATTTTGTCGGCGAGGGCGGCGATGGCGCGCGCCTGATCATCGCGACTGTAGATCGGCGAATGGATCAGCGCTCGGAAGTCTTCGCTGTTGTTCAGCGCGCCTTCCAGCGTGTCGATATCGCGTTCCAGCGCGTCGAGCGCATTGCCGTCCTTGGCCAGCTCAAAAACGGCTGAACCATAACGGGCGGCAATACCGGTCGAGATTGACGATGATTCTGACACGAGACCCCTTCCGCGTAATTCTTTTTGTTTCCTTGCGACATAGCACTGACAGACTGCCAACCAAGCCGCACATCCCCAGCCCGGTCGAGCGACCGCGCCTCAAAATCAGCGGTGATGTAGCAGAGCCTGTTTGACCCGGCAACCGGGTATTGGAGATTGTCGGGGGCCGCCAGATTGAGCAATGTCAGACACTTAGCCAAAGGTGCGACGGTTTGCGCAATTCTAAGGCACTGAAAAGATGCACTGATCCACTTTTTCTCACGTTGTCAGCCTTTAAATTGGCCCTAAACTGGCTTTGCGCCGGGTTGTTTAAGTCCGTCCAAAACGCGCAAGGGGCGCCGTATCGCCTCGCTCAGGCCCGGACGGGGCGGGGCTGGTACCTGCTTTTTGACCTCCACCATCAAGACACCGCCCGCAAACCGGTTTGAGACTTTGCGCCCCAGCTTCTCCCACATCTCCCCGGTTTTCAGCCAAAACGGCGTCGCACTTGGGGGTTGATAAAGGGCTGCAACATGGCGCGTCGGCAGCAGGCCCATAACACGCAACTGCGCTTCAAGCTGGCCAAGCGAGAAAGGCCGACCAAAGCCGAAAGGTGTGCCATCGCGTCGCGCCCAAAGCCCCACGCGGTTCGGCACGATGAACAAAGCGCGGCCTTCTGGCGCAAGAACCCGGTAACATTCTTCCAGCAACTCAATTGGATGTTCGCTGGCCTCTAACCCATGCATCACGATCAGCTTGTGGATACTGTCAGTCTCGACAGGCCACTGCGTTTCTTCGCAAAGCACCGACACGTTCGCCATGCCAGCAGGCCAAGGCATCACCCCCTGTTGTCCCGGCATCAGGGCGGTGACCCGGCGCGCCTCGCTGAGGTAGGGTCGCAACAATGGTGCTGCGAAGCCGAAACCGGCGACGTTCTGCCCTTTGGCCTCGGGCCACAAAGTTGTAACCTGGGCGCGGATAGCCGCCTGAGCACCGCGCCCCAGTTGGGTACGATAATAAAACGTTCTAAGATCGAGCACATCGAGGTGCATTGCGCTCTGCCTTCTTTTGGCTGAAACTTCCTGAAAACCATATAGGGTTAAATTTACATTGCCATGACATTTGATCTGATCACAATTCCCTGCCGGACCGATAATTACGCCTTTCTACTTCATGCGGACGGCAAGACTGCTCTTGTCGACGCGCCCGAGGCTGGACCGATTATATCGGCGCTTGCGGACCGGGGTTGGGGGTTGGACGAGATCTGGATCACCCATCACCACGACGACCACATTGACGGCGTCGACACGTTGCGCCGGAAGTTCGGCGCAACAGTACGGGGAGCGAAGATCGATGCGCACCGCCTGCCGGAGCTTGACCATGCCCATGTCGACGGCGACAGCTTCGATTTTGCCGATTTTCCTGTGACCGTAATGGATGTGTCGGGCCATACTCTCGGACACGTTGCATTTTACGTCGCGCAGGCGAACGCTGTTTTCACCGCAGACAGCTTAATGGCGCTTGGGTGCGGCCGCTTATTTGAAGGCACTCCGGACACAATGTGGAACAGTCTTTCACGCCTGGCAAACCTCCCGCCGGAAACAACGGTCTGTTCCGGTCACGAATATACCGAAGCCAATGGCCGGTTTGCCATCACAATCGAGCCGGAAAATCCCGATTTGGTACAGCGCATTTCCGACATCAAAGTGGCCCGCTCCGCGGGCCAACCTACCGTGCCTTCAACGCTAAAACTTGAGCTTCAGACCAATCCTTTCCTGCGCGCGGGATTGCAGAGCCTGAAAGACACCCTAAATATGAGCGGAGCCACAGACGCAGAAGTCTTCGCAGAAATCAGGCGTAGAAAAGATTCTTTCTAAAAATGCCATAATTTTCTGCGATTTACGTGGTAAAATGCGTCACAAAGTAAAAATGTGATGTATCGCAAGGAAAAATGTCTTGAAGCTCGGCGAAACTAACCGAAGTCTAAGACTATGAGGCCACGGTATGGTGGGGCCTGTCCCGCCGGACCTATAATGTAAGGAGCACAGAGCGTGCCATCTTTTTCAAAGACGCTCGAAGATGCGATCCACGCGGCACTGGCAATCGCCAATTCGCGCCGCCACGAGCTTGCAACGCTGGAACATTTACTTCTGGCCCTGATCGATGAACCTGACGCCGCCAAGGTGATGCAGGCCTGTTCCGTTGATCTGGAAGAATTGCGGAAGACTCTGAACGATTTCATCGACGATGATCTGTCGACACTTGTAACAGAAGTTGAAGGGTCGGAAGCCGTGCCAACCGCCGCCTTCCAGCGTGTGATACAGCGCGCCGCAATCCATGTGCAGTCTTCGGGCCGCACGGAAGTTACCGGCGCAAATGTGTTGGTGGCAATCTTCGCCGAACGCGAATCTAATGCGGCGTATTTCCTGCAAGCACAGGACATGACCCGCTACGACGCCGTCAACTTTATCGCTCATGGCGTTGCGAAGGACCCGTCCTTTGGCGAGAGCCGGTCGGTGTCTGGTGCGCCTGAGTTTGACGACGAAGCCCAGGCCGCGGCCGGATCGTCGGAAGCGGAACCCAAAGAATCTGCTCTGGCTAAATATTGTGTCGATCTGAACGTGAAGGCAGAAAAGGGCGATGTTGATCCGCTGATCGGGCGCCACGAAGAGGTCGAACGCTGCATTCAGGTGCTGTGCCGCCGCCGCAAGAACAACCCGCTTCTGGTGGGTGATCCTGGTGTCGGTAAAACGGCCATTGCCGAAGGTCTGGCGCGTAAAATTATCGCCAAGGAAACACCGGAAGTGCTGCTGGGCGCGACCATCTTCTCGCTCGATATGGGCGCGCTTCTGGCCGGCACACGCTATCGCGGTGACTTCGAGGAACGTCTGAAAGCCGTCATGACCGAGATGGAAGAGCATCCCGATGCGATCCTGTTCATAGACGAAATTCATACCGTCATCGGGGCTGGTGCCACGTCTGGCGGCGCGATGGACGCATCCAACCTTCTGAAGCCTGCGCTTCAAGGCGGCAAACTGCGCTGCATGGGGTCGACCACGTACAAGGAGTTCCGTCAGCATTTCGAAAAGGACCGTGCGTTAAGCCGCCGGTTCCAGAAGATTGATGTGAACGAACCGACTGTTGAGGACAGCGTGAAAATCCTCCTCGGCCTGAAGCCGTATTTCGAGGAGCATCACTCGGTCAGCTACACCGACGATGCCGTGCGCACCGCGGTTGAATTGTCCGCGCGTTACATCAACGACCGGAAGCTACCGGATAAAGCAATCGACGTGATCGACGAGGCGGGTGCTGCACAGCATCTGGTGCCAGCTGACAAGCGCGACAAGATAATCGACGTCAGACAGATCGAAAACGTGGTCGCCAAGATCGCGCGCATTCCGCCCAAGAACGTCTCGAAAGACGATTCTGCCGTGTTGAAGAATTTGGATGCCTCGCTGAAGCGCGTTGTGTTCGGGCAAAACGATGCCATTGACGCGCTGTCGTCTGCGATCAAGCTAAGCCGCGCGGGTCTGCGCGAACCGGAAAAGCCAATTGGTAACTATCTGTTCGCCGGTCCAACGGGTGTCGGTAAGACCGAGGTCGCCAAACAATTGGCGGACGTGCTTGGTGTCGAGCTGCTACGCTTTGACATGTCGGAATACATGGAAAAACACGCGGTCTCGCGTCTGATTGGTGCGCCTCCGGGATATGTTGGCTTTGATCAGGGTGGTCTTTTGACCGACGGTGTCGATCAGCATCCCCATTGCGTGTTGTTGCTTGACGAGATCGAGAAAGCGCACCCCGATGTGTTCAACATCCTGCTTCAGGTCATGGACCACGGCAGTCTGACAGATCACAACGGGCGCAAAATCGATTTCCGCAATGTCGTGCTTATCATGACCTCGAACGCGGGCGCGGCTGATATGGCGAAAGCTGCAATTGGCTTTGGTCGCGACAGGCGCGAAGGCGAAGATACAGCCGCGATTGAACGTATGTTCACGCCGGAATTCCGCAACCGTCTGGATGCGGTGATCAGCTTTGGTGCGCTCCCGAAGGAGGTTATTCTTCAGGTCGTGGAGAAGTTCGTGTTGCAGCTTGAAGCACAGCTTATGGACCGCAACGTCCTTATCGAACTGACCCGTCCCGCAGCGGAATGGCTTGCAAATAAGGGCTATGACGACACCATGGGCGCGCGCCCTCTGGGACGCGTGATCCAGGAATACATCAAAAAACCGTTGGCTGAGGAGTTGTTGTTTGGCAAGTTGGCCAAGGGCGGCATCGTCAAAGTGGGCGTGAAGGAAGGCAAGTTGGACCTTCGGATCGAATATAAGACGAAGCGGATTTCACCGAAGAAAAAGCCGCCTTTGCTGACGGCTGATTAAGTGTCTTACGTTTTATTTGGAAAGGCCTCGCAATTTGCGGGGCCTTTTCTTTTGATAAGTGACCGCAAGCACACTTCTTCAATAAGGGACCCCAATGTTCGCCCGTTTTTTAGATAGTCTCGTCGTACATGCGGTCCGCTTTGCCGCAATTGCTCTGTACCCAAGAGTGGTGTGGCTGAACATGCCCCATAGCGGCAATAGACGGCTACCAAATTCCGCCGACCCGATTTCCACTGACGATAAGTGGCTGTGACGAAGAATGTTTGACAGAAACCCAGCCTGTACCGGGGTTTCGGACAAGCTGACGCGTTTGTGGAAAACTCCGCGGAAAGAAGCCTCTTCAATGGAATTATCTTGATATCAACCGCAAATTGTTTGGGAAGCGCTTCATGCGGCGCGCCACGAGCGAGATAAAATCTATACCTTCGGCGCGCGCGGTGCGCGGGTTGTGAAGATATTCAATCGTCTCGGTGAGATGTCTGGGGTATGGACGAAAATGACAGTCTGAAGCCAAGTGATGCGAACGCCTTGGTAGATCAGAACCGCGCGAACCTTCCATTGCCTGACTGTAGCGATGCAGCCGTAACGATATCTCGCCAGATCGGTGCGCATTTCGGTCACATGCGGGTAGATTTGATAAGCGATGGCACGTCGCTTTGGCTTGGCGAGCGTGCTGTGTACAACCTCTCCGGAAACTTCAATGGTATAGAATCGCACGAGAATGAAGCTCTCAGCAAAGCTTGGGATATTCGAAAAAGCAGGTTTCTGACGGTGCCGCAAACCGGTTGGCGCAAAGTTTGTGCAGCAGCGCTTTTACGGCGCCTCAGCGCTCGGTCAGCTTAAGCTCGATCCGGCGGTTTTGCGCGCGTGCCTTGGCGCTGTCTTGCGAATTAACCGGATGGAATTCACCAAAACCTGTCGCCGCAAGGCGGCCCGGAGGAAAGCCCAACTCGTCCGTCAGATATTTCACCACCGACAGGGCGCGCCCTTGGCTGAGTTCCCAGTTGTCGGCGAACTCACCCGCACCGCCTAAAGGTTCATTGTCGGTATGGCCATCGACGCGGATGATCCAGTCGATGCTGCTTGGGATAAGAACCGCGACTTCGGCCAGGACGTCGGCAACACTGGAAATTTGGATTTTACCTTCGGCGGACAGCGTAGCTGATGCGCTTTCAAACAAGACCTCGGAAGAGAAAACAAAGCGATCACCGACAATCCGTATTTCTTCCCGGTCCCCCAGAACCTGCCGCAAGGTGCCGAAGAATTCCGACCGGAAGTCTTCAAGGTCGG
>NZ_CALJXO010000181.1:0-4195 GCF_937988555.1 uncultured Boseongicola sp.
CTGAAACTTTCCTATTTGTTGCCCAAACTGTTTGCGTTCGGCGGCGTAGTTCAAGCCCATATCAAAGACCCGTCGCGCGCGGCCCACGGCCATTGTCGCAACCGTGATACGCGTGGCATAAAGCCACTCGTTCATCACCGCAAAGCCTCCATCGACTTCGCCCAGAACCTGTGCATCCGGCAGACGACAATTGTCGAAATCGAGGACCATATTTTTGTAGCCGCGGTGACTGACCGACGCATATCCATTGCGGATCGTAAACCCCGGCATGCCGCGATCTACAAGGAACGTCGTGATCCGCTTTTTCGGCCCACGTGGCGTCTGATCCTCGCCCGTTGCGGCAAACACGATCACGAAATCCGCGTGGTCGGCACCCGATATGAAGTGTTTCGTGCCGTTCAGCACCCAGTCCCCGCCGTCCCGGCGCGCCGAACACGACATGCCGCGCACATCCGAGCCCGCCCCCGGTTCCGTCATGGCCAGTGCGTCCATTCGTTCGCCGCGCACGGCAGGAAGCAGATAGCGTTCCCGCTGCTCGCCTTCGCAGGCCATCAGGATATTTTGTGGGCGTCCAAAAAAATGCGTCAGCGCCATTGAACCGCGGCCCAACTCGCGCTCGACCAATGCAAAGTCGACATGAGACAACCCGGCGCCGCCCACGTCCTCGGGGAAGTTGCAGGCGTAAAAGCCAAGATCAAGCGTCTTTTGTTTGATCTGCCGGGCAAGATCGACGGGCACCTCGCCGGATTTTTCAACCGTGTCTTCATGGGGATAAATCTCGCGTTCAACGAAGCTGCGCACAGTCTCGACGATCATCGTTTGTTCGTCACTCAGACCAAAGTTCATGATGCGCCCTCTGCATGAGTTGCGGCAAGGTTGGCAAGTTTCTCGGCCACGTCGGAGCGCGGCGGACAGGTCTTGCGAGTCACAAGACTGACGTGCAGCAGGAACTGCGTACAAGTTGAATACACCTCGCCATCCGCATCGCGGCGCATTTCGTGGAAAAGCTTCAGCTTTTTGCCCTCGGCCAAAAGGATGCGCGTAGTGACATGGCAGGCGTCGCCCGCATGAGCTTCCACTAGGTATTTGATCGTGTTTTCAACCGTAAAATAGCTAAGGCCGGCCGCCACATAGTCGGCGTCTGCGCCGAACGCGACCATCGTCTCGTCGGCCGCATCCGAGTAGACCTGACCATAGCGGCTTTCGTTCATGTGGCCGTTGTAATCAGTCCAATCAATTGGGATCACGCGGCGGATCGTGATCATTGGCACCGCGCTTGTATCCGGGCGCGGTAGGGTCTCTTCGTGGTCCGCAATCAGCGCCCCTGCCGCGTTTCCGCGCGCTTTCAGGGCCCGCATTATTGCGATCAAATTGGTGTCGCGCAGGCGTTCCAATTCGCGGATAGACAGATGCCCCGACTGCGCATCCGATTGATCGCCGATCTTCTGGATTAACTCGTCAGTCAGTTCCGGCACGTCCATCAGTTTGGTCCAGGGCCATTCAAGACAGGGACCAAACTGGGCGATGAAATGCGCCATGCCGCCCTCGCCGCCCGCGATACGGTAGGTTTCGAACAGGCCCATCTGCGCCCAGCGCAGACCAAAGCCATAGCGGATTGCGTTATCGATTTCCTCTGTCGTCGCAATGCCGTCTTTTACCAGCCAAAGTGCCTCGCGCCAGACCGCTTCAAGGAAACGGTCGGCAATGTGGGCGTCGATTTCCTTCTTAATTTCAAGTGGGTAAAGCCCCACGCTGCTTAGAATATTCCGCGCGCGCGCCACGACGTCTTCATTCGCGCCATCGCCCGGAACGACCTCGATTAGCGGCAAGAGATAGACCGGATTAAACGGGTGCGCGACAAAGATGCGCCCCCCCGTTGGCATGCCATCGCGCAACTCGGAAGGCTTAAAGCCGCTGGTCGACGAGCCAAGCGGCGCATCCGAATTTGCTGCCGCAATCTGGGCATAGACCTGGTGTTTCAGATCAATCCGCTCCGGCACGCTTTCCTGAATGTAGTCCGCGCCGGTTACCGCTTCTTCCAGCGTGGCCGCGAAGATCAGCTGTCCCTCGGCGGGCAGCGCGCGGTCATACAGCATCGGCAACGCCCAGCGTGCCTGCGCCAGTACCTCGGCAATTTTACGTTCTGCTTCCGGGTCGGGGTCAAACACCGACACGTCCCAGCCGTTCAGCAAGAACCGCGCGGCCCATCCGCCGCCGATCACGCCGCCTCCGATAATCGCTGCTGTTTTCATGCGCTATTCGTCTCCGTATGTCCGTCGATTGTCAGGGCTTGCCCGGTGACTTTGGAGGCTCCGTGCGAGGCCAGCCAGACGCCCGCTTCTGCGATGTCATCCGCCGTAACCCAAGTGCGCAGGCTGGTGCCGTCCGCATAGGCCGCGCGGATGGTGTCGGCGTTGCGTCCACTGGCGCGCGATTGGTTGGCCAGCATCCGCTCCATCCGCTCGCCTTCGACCGCGCCGGGACAGATCGCGTTAACGCGCACGCCTGCGGGGCCAAGTTCCATCGCAAGCGTTTTCATCAGGCCCAGAATGCCCCATTTCGCGGTCGCGTAAGGCGAGCGATGCGGGTGGCCCCACTGGCCCGAAGTGGACGAGGTCAACACAATAAGCCCGGACCTTTGCGCCCGCATCACCCGCGCAGCCCAGCGGCAGGTCAGGAACGCGCCATCCAGGTTAACGGCGAGGCAGGCGCGCCAATCCTCGGGCGAGATATCTTCGATGCGCGCGGCGGGGCCGCCGGTGCCTGCGTTGGCAAAGACCGCATCGGCGCCCCCCCAATCCGTTTCAATCTCGCCGAGGAACGCATCCATCGCTTCGGCGTCGGTGACATTCGCCACACGGGCGCGAATAGTGGGATGTGCGTCCGCGAAGGCGGCAACGGCTTGCGCATCAGCATCGCAAATCGCGACCTGGTCACCGAGGTCAGCAAAACGTTCGGCAATCCGCGCGCCGATCCCTGCGGCACCGCCTGTGATGACGACGCGGCGGCTCATCCAAGCAACGCGCGGATCACAGGCGCGATGGCGTGCCCAAGCTTCGTGTGGGACGTGGCGTTCCAGTGGACGCCGTCGATCGGATCGACCGAGATCACCTGCCCGGCGTCAAAATACGAAGCGCCATTTTCACCAGCAAAGCGCTCCATCGCTTCTGGCAGAGCTTTGCTGCGTGCCTCGGCCCCTTCAAAAATCGCGGCAAGATCACCGCGTTCTTGGACGGCGGGCGGACAGATCACCAAAATCTTGTCGGTGACGTCCAGAGCCTTCGCTTCCCGCACAAGACGCGCAACACCTAAAGCGATGTCGGTGGCGTTCAAGCCAAAGCGGTTCTTCGCGTCGTTCGTGCCTAGGCAAATTATCAGCAAATCTAGAGGCTTATGAGACTCCAAGATCGCACGAAGCGGTCGTAATCCGTTGCGATAGGCCCCCTCGACCGGATCATCGTGTACAGTTGTGCGCCCCGGCAAACCTTCGGTTACGACCTCGACACCGAGCCCAAGGTCGGCCCCCAGGACATCGCCCCAGCGTGCGCCGCGCGGTAGGGTCGTATCATCCTTCAAGGCCGCCATCGGCCCGGTGCCAAAGGTGTTGCTGTCGCCGTATATCAGCACGCGCTTCATGGACGTTGCGCCTGCTTCGTGAGGCCCAGCTTCCGGCGCACATCTTCGGGCCCGATCACCCGCGCGCCAAGGCTTTCGATAATCTCGACCGCGCGCGCGACCAGTTCGGCATTCGTCGCCAACTGCCCGCGTCCAAGCATTAGATTGTCTTCAAGACCCACCCGAACATGTCCCCCCGCAAGGACAGAGGCGGCGACATACGGCATTTGATTGCGGCCCAACGCGAACGCCGAATAGGTCCATCCAACCGGCACATTGTTCACCATCGCCATGAAGGTATTCAGATCATCCGGCGCGCCCCAAGGCACGCCCATGCAAAGCTGCACCAAGGCGGGTGAGGACAGAATGCCTTCTTCGACCAACTGCTTTGCAAACCACAGATGACCCGTGTCGAAGGCTTCGATCTCGGGTTTGACGCCAAGTTCGGTCATCATCGTGCCCATAGCCCGCAGCATGCCGGGCGTGTTGGTCATCACGTAATCGGCTTCGGCAAAATTCATCGTGCCACAATCCAGCGTGCAAATCTCGGGCCGACATTCGGCGATATGCGCGACGCGCT
>NZ_CALJXO010000182.1:0-13139 GCF_937988555.1 uncultured Boseongicola sp.
GCCGTTTTTTTTATGCCACAAAAATTCAGAAAGTCCTGCGTGTAATCCGGTCGATATCGCCACGGTGAAGGCCGATGTCTTCCAGCTCGTGTGCCGACAGTTGTGACAGCGTATTGTGCGTACGACGCGCGTCGTTCCAAGCTGCCAGAGTTGCTATTGTATTTGAAAGCGCAGCATAAGCCCGGTCAACAACGGTTGCGGGACGGCTTTGCAGGCGGGTGTCGTCAAAAAGTGCCATCGCGTTTATCCTTAAATCTGGGCTGCTGCCCTTTGAATGATGGACCGCACTTAGGAGCGGAATTTCCGTCCGGCAAGCACACAAATTGCATGTCTGGGATGCAGTTTCTGCATAGGTCGTTTTTGGCTCTAAACTGTTACCGGTAAAGGCAAAATCACTGTTTCGAAGTGTCGATTTCGAGCTTCGCGATGACGATTTTATGCCGCTTTTATCGGTGAGGCTTGGTCGCGGTCTATTTGCGACATTTGGAGCCAATCGCTTCTTTTCGCCGCCCAATGTCAATGATGTGGTCTGCGCGCACCACTTTCGCTTCCGTTGCGGCGTTTAACCTGAGTGCATTGCGTGCGATATTGCCGCGCTTCGCTTCTGACCCCCGCAATGTTCTTGGAAGATGTTCGCGTTTCGTGCTACTCATTGCCAAAGATAAAAAAGGGCAGGTGAGGCGATGCGCGTGATGGGGCTGGACCCGGGGCTAAGAGCTCTTGGATGGGGCGTGATTGATGTATCCGGCTCGAAGTTGTCGCATGTGGCAAATGGCGTCTGCAAAACCGGAAATGGCGATCTTGGGGGGCGTTTGGTGTCTCTGTTTGATCAGTTGACCGAGATTTGGGCGCGCTTTTTGCCCGACACCGCTGCTGTCGAGCAAACATTCGTCAACAAGGATGGAGCCGGCACGCTTAAGCTTGGCCAGGCGCGGGGGATTGCGATGTTGGTGCCAGCGCGTGCGGGTATCGTCGTAGGCGAATACGCCCCGAACGCTGTGAAGAAGGCGGTTGTTGGGGTAGGCCACGCGGACAAGCGGCAGGTCGAGCATATGGTGCGGATGCAGCTTCCCGGCATCGAGATCGCCGGGCCGGATGCGGCGGACGCCTTGGCGGTCGCAATCTGCCATGCACATCTTGCCGCGACCGCTGCACGGATCGCGAGGGCGGTCGGATGATTGGTAAACTTGCAGGGCGTCTAGAGTATCGCGGGTCGGATCATGTGCTGATTGATGTGCGTGGCATTGGCTACATTGTGCATGTCAGCGAGCGGACTTTGGCCACCTTGCCCGGCGTCGGGGAGGCGGTTGCGCTTTATACCGAATTGCTGGTGCGGGAAGATTTGTTGCAACTTTTCGGGTTCACGACGTTGGTGGAAAAGGAATGGCATCGGTTGTTGATAAGCGTGCAAGGGATCGGGGCGAAAGCGTCGATGGCGATCCTTGGCACGCTAGGACCCGATGGCGTTTCGCGCGCGATTGCTTTGGAAGACTGGGCGTCTGTCAAAGCGGCCCCCGGAGTTGGGCCGAAGATCGCTCAGCGTGTTGTGCTTGAGCTTAAGGGCAAGGCACCCGCGATGATGGCGATGGGCCGCGCGGCCCCCGCGATTGGCGACGGCGACGGCGAGGTGATCGACCCCGCTGTGGCAGTGCCTCCGACGCCGGAAAATGCCTCGGCTCAATCGGAAGCTTTGTCGGCCTTGAGTAATCTTGGATATGCGCCAGGGGAAGCCGCCAGCGCTGTCGCTCAGGCCGCGGGGGCGTTCGAAAATGCGACGACACCTGTGCTTATTCGAGAGGCGTTGAAGCGATTGGCGCCAAAGGGATGACGGGCTTGTGGCGGTGTCGTACGGCTTTGATCTGCGCTGTGGGCGAGAGGCAGGCCATCGCCTCAAAGCTTTCTCACAGTCCACCGGATATTTTTGCCAGAAAGGTGGGCTGTTTTTATGGGTGAACCCGATCCAACACTGCGTCCCCAAGCGCGCCCGGAAGATACGGATCGGGCGTTGCGCCCGAAGACGCTTGACGCCTTTGTAGGGCAGGCCGAAGCGCGGGCAAATTTAAGCGTTTTCATTGAAAGCGCGCGCCGTCGTGGTGAGGCGATGGATCATACGTTGTTTCATGGCCCGCCCGGTTTGGGCAAGACCACGTTGGCGCAGATCGTCGCGCGCGAGTCGGGCGTAAACTTTCGGATGACCTCGGGACCGGTTTTGGCCAAGGCCGGGGATTTGGCGGCGATCCTGACGAACCTTGAGGCACGGGACGTCTTGTTCATTGACGAGATACACCGGTTGAACCCGGTGGTGGAGGAAGTGCTTTACCCCGCGCTTGAAGATTTCGAACTTGATCTGGTGATCGGTGAGGGCCCCGCGGCTCGCACCGTGCGCATCGAGTTGCAGCCCTTCACGCTTGTGGGGGCAACGACGCGGCTTGGGCTTTTAACGACACCCCTGCGGGACCGCTTTGGTATTCCGATGCGCCTGAATTTTTACACCGAAGACGAGCTTTTTCTGATCGTGGCGCGAGGTGCCGGGCTTTTGGGCATTCCCGCTGAGGACGGCGGCATGCGCGAGATTGCACGTCGCGCACGGGGGACTCCTCGGATCGCTGGGCGGCTCTTGCGGCGCGTGGTGGACTTCGCGCTTGTCGAGGGAGATGGGCGGCTGACACAGGAGCTTGCTGACAGCGCCCTGACGCGGCTTGGGGTGGATAAACTCGGGCTTGATGGAGCGGATCGCCGGTATCTGACGCTGGTTGCCGAGAATTATGCTGGCGGGCCGGTCGGGGTTGAAACGCTTTCGGCGGCGCTTTCGGAAAGTCGTGACTCGATTGAAGAAGTCATCGAGCCCTATTTGTTGCAGCAGGGCCTTATCCAACGCACGCCGCGAGGGCGAATGCTGGCGGCCAAAGCCTGGAGCCACTTGGGTCTGCCGGCTCCTCAAGCTGCGGGGCAAACCGATCTGTTTTGAAGCAAGGGACCGGATCGGGCGTTTTCCCGACCGCAGGTCTGGAGATTTCTGGCGTCGCACGCTAGCTGACAGAGCATGGAATTTGGGGACGTAGAAAAAATGTTTACGCGTGCGGACGGAACGTTTCTGTTTGCGCGTTGGGGCCGTCCCATCGTGCCGATTGTTTTTGGTGTTGATGACGCAACGCTTTCGGTGATGAAGGGGGCGATTGAGGCGGTCGTTGCATTGGCCGACCACAAAATGGCCGAAACTGATCCTGATCTGGGCGCCAACCTTTTGGTGTTCTTTTTTCGCGAATGGAACGAGTTGCTTGAGACCCCGGGCCTTGACCGTCTGGTGCCTGATCTGGTGCCTTTGGTGGGGCGGCTGGAAGCGGCGGATGCCAACCAGTATCGGCTTTTCCGGTTTGAGCCGCATGGCGCGATCAAAGCTGCGTTTGTCTTCGTCCGGATGGACGCCGAAATGTCGAAAGTAGCGGCGGAAGATATCGCGCTGGCACAGGCAGTTCAGACCATTTTGTTGTGGTCAGATGTGGCCTTCATGGACAAAGGGCCGCTTGCGCGTTTGGGAGAGCAGGTTGTGTTAAGACCTGACATCGCGGCGCTTGTACGGGCGGGATATGATCCGACCATGCCTGCTGTTGCGAATGATCCAAGCCACGCTTTAAGGCTGAGCGCGCGCGCAAATCGCGATCTGCCGGTTTAAGGAAGACTGAGGCTGGACGCCTGACGCGGCCTGGCGCATCGTTGCGACCATGAGCCATCGACTGACTTTGCGCGTCTACTATGAAGACACTGACCTTGCGGGAATTGTGTATTACGCAAATTACCTGAAATACATAGAGCGCGGCCGCACCGAGTATGTGCGCGAGGCCGGGATCGATCAGGTCCGGTTGAAAGCCGATGAAGGGATTGTCTTCGCGGTTCGTCGGATCGAGGCGGACTACAGTGCGCCCGCAAAATTTGACGATCTCCTTGACGTGGTAACCCAAGTCGAAAGCGTGACTGGTGCCCGTATCATCATGCATCAGGTTATCGAACGCGCCGGCGAGGTGGTGTTTGAGGCCTTGGTGACGCTTGTGGCTTTGTCAGAAAACGGCCGGCCGGCGAGACTTCCGGCGGAAATACGCCAAACTTTGTCCTGATTGCGCAATCGCCGCAGCGTCATTCACGGCTTCTTGTTGGCATTTTCTATGCGGTTCCGATAATCTGCTGTGAAACGAGGGACCCAAAACAATATAATAAGGGTCGGCAGAGAGAGCGGAACTATGGAGCAGGAAGCGATCGCGCTTGCGCAGCACGCAGATTTTTCGATCTGGGCGTTGTTTGCGCGTGCGTCTTTTACGGTCAAGCTGGTGATGGTGGCGTTGATATTGGCGTCAATCTGGGCTTGGGCAATCATTTATTCGCGGTCAAAGGACTACCGTCAGGCGCGCGCCGAAGCGGCAACCTTTGAGGAGGCGTTCTGGTCGGGGGAACCGCTTGATCAGTTGTTTGATCAGATCGGACCTGCGCCAAATAGCCGGGCCGAGCGCATTTTTTCCGCCGGCATGACCGAATGGCGGCGCTCGCATCGCGACAACGGTGGGATGATTGGCGGCGCACAGGTGCGGATTGATCGCTCGATGGACGTTGCGATCCAAAAAGAGACCGAGGCCTTGCAGGCGGGATTGCCGGTTTTGGCAACAGTTGGATCGACGGCGCCTTTTGTAGGTTTGTTTGGGACGGTTTGGGGTATCATGGTTGCCTTCATCGAAATCGGTCAAAGCCAGTCGACGAGCCTTGCGGTTGTGGCGCCGGGTATTGCCGAGGCTCTTTTGGCGACGGGGCTTGGGTTGGCGGCGGCTATTCCTGCAGTGATTTTCTACAACAAGCTATCGACAGATGCGGACAAGATTATTGGTGGATACGAGTCTTTTGCGGATGAGTTCGCCACGATCCTAAGTCGCCAGATGGACGCGTCCTAGAATGGCGGCGGGTGTCCTTGAAAAAGGCGGTGGATCGCGCCGGCGGGGCCGACGATCTCGCTCAAAGCCGATGGCCGAGATCAACGTGACGCCCTTTGTGGATGTCATGTTGGTCTTGTTGATCATCTTCATGGTGGCCGCGCCGTTGCAGATTGTTGGTGTGCCGGTTGAGTTGCCGCGCACCGCGGCACAATCCTTGCCGACTGAGCAGGAGCAGCCATTGACGATCACGCTGACGGCGGATGGTGCGACCATGATCCAGTCCACTGAAGTCACTGACGGTGACATTATCGGCCGCTTGCAGGCTATCTTGACCGAGCGAACCTCGGATCGGGTGTTCTTGCGGGCTGATACATCGGTGCCTTATGGGCGCGTCGCGACAGTGATGGGGGCAATGAATGCCGCCGGGATCACGAATATTGGCCTTGTGACAGATGATGGCGGTCCTCGTCTAAACGGCCAGGGCGGTTGAGGCGGCGTTGCGCGCGGGCTGGTATCTCTCTGGTGCGGGACATTTCGCGCTTGTTGTGTTCATCTTCTTTGGTGGGATGTTCGCGGGCGACCGCATACCGGAGGTTACAGTGAGCGAGGTGACGGTGCTTTCGGAAGCTGAGTATGCAGCACTTTTGCCACCGACGACCGCGCCTGAAATGGCGACGGACGCGCCTGAAGTTACGCCGCCGACTGAGGATGAAGCGCCGACGACCCCCGCCGAAGATACCGCACCCGAAGTGTCCTCGCCCGTGCAAGCCGACGAGCCCGAAACACCCGAGAACCCTGATCTTACCATCCCCCAGCCGATCCCTGACGCGGTCGTGGAAGACAACGCACCAATCATTGCGACACCGCCAACGGACATTGAGGGGTCGTCCCCAATTGAAGATGGCACGCCGCAGCCAGCGCCGCGCGTTGCTGCAACACCTTCGATTGCGCCGCCGCCATTGGCGGAAGTTGCACCCGAGCGCGTGGACGAAGTCGCACCCGATCCAGAAGCGCCGCCCGAAAAGGCGGTCGAAGAGGCCGAAGCCGCCGCGCCGCTGGAAGCCAGCGACCGGATTGTCACCGAGGCCGAAGAAACGCAGGAATTGGCGCCTGCCAGTTCGATGCGCCCCCGCACGCGGCCCGCGAGGCCCGTGCGTCAGGCGGAAACGCCCGCCGAGACGCCAACCGAAAACGCGCCGAACGATGCCATTGCCGATGCCGTGGCGGAAGCCAACGAAACGTCCGCATCAAACGTACCGACTGGGCCGCCATTAACGGGCGGGGAACGTGACGTGCTGCGGGTCGCGGTCAGTTCGTGCTGGAACGTCGGCAGCTTGTCGACGGATGCGCTAGGCACAACTGTTGTGGTTGGGGTGTCCATGACTGAGGATGGCAAGCCGGTGACGAATTCCATACAGCTGGTTTCGTCGGCTGGCGGATCGGATGGCGCCGCGAAACAGGCATTTGAAGCCGCGCGACGGGCGATTATCCGCTGCGGCGCCCGCGGATTTCCTTTGCCGGTGGAAAAATTCAGCCAATGGCGCAATATCGAAATGACGTTCAACCCCGAAGGGATGCAGTTCCGATGAAGGTTTTGAGTTCGCTGGTGCTCGGCTTGGTGATGACTTTTGCAACGCCTTTGGTGGCGCAAGAGCGTTCCGGGCCACTCAGGATCGAAATAACCCAAGGCGTTATCGAGCCTGTCCCAATCGCAGTGGCTCCGTTTTTGGCGGAGAACGCGGCAGCGGCGGATTTTGCCCGTCAGATCACGGCCGTGGTCGCGGCAGATTTGGTTGGCACGGGTTTGTTCCGGGACGTGCCCAAGAACGCCTATATCAGCCAGGTCAGCGATTTTAACGGATCCGTTCCCTATCCTGACTGGAAGGCAATCAACGTCGAGGCCTTGGTGACAGGCGCAGTGACGCTGACCAGCGACAAGCGGTTGGTTGTTAAGTTCCGTCTCTTTGACATCTTTACGGGCGCGCCTTTGGGCGAAGGTCTGCAATTCGCGGGCGGGACCGATAGCTGGCGGCGTGTGGCGCATAAAGTTGCAGATCAGGTCTATGCGCGGATCACCGGTGAAAGCGGCTATTTTGACAGCCGCGTGGTCTACGTTGAAGAAACAGGCCCAAAGAATGCGCGCGCCAAGCGGTTGGCGATCATGGACTACGATGGTGCCAATATTCAATTTCTGACAGATGCGTCGTCCATCGTGTTGGCCCCAAGATTCTCGCCTACTGGCGACCGGGTTTTGTTCACCAGCTACGAATCCGGCTTTCCGCAGATTTATGAATTGTCGGTGGGCACAGTTACGAAACGCCCGCTACAGATGGATGTCGAAGCAATGACTTTCGCTCCGCGCTATGCGCCGAACGGCCAGACCGTACTATATTCGCGCGCAGAAGGCGGGAATACAGATATATTTCGGCTGGATCTCGCCAGTGGCCAGCCCACTCGATTGACCAGCGCGCCGTCCATCGAAACCGCGCCTTCGTTTTCGCCGGATGGCAGCAAGATCGTTTTTGAAAGTGATCGCTCCGGCAATCAGCAGCTTTACGTGATGTCCGCGACGGGGGGCGAGGCCTCCCGGATCAGTTTTGGTCAGGGGCGATACGGGACGCCGGTCTGGTCGCCGCGTGGCGACTTTATTGCCTTTACCAAACAAAACGCGGGCCGTTTTCATATAGGCGTCATGCGCACTGATGGTTCTCAAGAGCGGCTTTTGACAGCGTCGTTTCTCGACGAGGGCCCCACTTGGGCTCCGAACGGGCGCGTTTTGATGTTTACACGCGAAAGCGCTGGCGCTGATGGAGAGCCCGCGCTCTTTTCTGTGGACATTTCGGGGCGAAATTTGAAGCGACTTGCAATGCCGACCGCGGCCTCGGACCCGGCGTGGTCGCCGCTTCTGCCGTGAGCCGTTTCAATCTTCTTCGCGACGTGGTATTTTAGACCAGAGCAGATAAACAAAAAACCAAACAGGTGATCTTATGACTTTTCTGAAGATGGCAGTGGCGGCCGCGGCGCTTGTAGCGCTTGGTGCGTGTACAAATGCGGACCGCTTCGGTCCTGGCAGCAGTGGTGCCGAAGGTGGATTTGGAGCAAACGGTGGTGTCACGGGCGGCGTGAATGATCCGACATCCCCGGTCTATTTCAACGAAACGATCGGAGACCGTATTTTGTTCGCGGTGGACCAGTCGACTTTGGGACCGGAAGCACAGGCCGTGCTGGACCAGCAAGCAGTTTGGCTGACACAGAACGCTGATTACCGCGCACTGATCGAAGGTCACGCAGACGAGCAGGGCACCCGTGAGTACAACCTTGCGCTGGGCGCGCGTCGCGCAAGTGCGGTTCAGAACTATCTGATTTCGCGCGGCGTTGCACCGGGACGATTGCAGACGATCAGCTACGGCAAAGAGCGCCCGATCCAGATTTGTTCCGACGAGACGTGCTATAGCCAGAACCGGCGTTCGGTCACGGTCATCACCGCAGGTGCTGGCGTCTGAGAAACGGAGCTAGCCTCATGCGTTGGATTTTGATTGTTGCCATGTGCATCCTGGCCGTTCCGGCCGTTGCACAAGATCGCGAAAAGACCCTGGCGGATATCCGTCAGGAGCTTTCGGTGCTGTTTGTCGAAATACAGAAGATGCGGCGCGAGTTGTCCACCACGGGGGGTGTGAATGCGAACCTTTCCGGCACCAACGTGCTGGAGCGGGTCGACGCGATGGAAGCCGAATTGCAGCGTGTCATTGCTGCGAATGAGGCGTTGACCAATCGTGTGGATCGCGTTGTTTCGGACGGCACCAACCGGATCGGCGATCTGGAGTTTCGGCTCTGCGAGCTTGAAAGTGGCTGCGACATCGGCAGTCTCGGAGAGACTCCAACGCTCGGGGGCGGGGCTTTGCCGACGGCTGTAACGCCTCAGCCTGTTGCGCCGGTTGGCGATGTGACGGGCGGTGTTGAGTTGGCGGTCGCCGAGCGTGACGACTTCGATCGGGCCAAAGCAACCTTTGATGCTGGCAGCTTTGAAGCCGCAGCAGAGCAACTGCAGCGCTTCACCGAGACCTATCAGGGTGGGCCTTTAACCGGACTTGCACACCTGATGCGGGGCGAGGCGTTGCAAAGCCTTGGGCTGACATCTTCGGCGGCGCGCGCCTATCTGGAAAGCTATTCGGGCACGCCGAACGGGCCGACCTCGCCAACGGCGTTGTTGAAGCTTGGTCTGGCTTTGGATGGATTGGGCCAGAACTCGGAGGCTTGTATTACATTGGCTGAGGTGACGCTTAGGTATCCCGATACCGAAGCGTCGATCGAGGCGCAGGCCGCGCGTGCATCAATGGGGTGCGTGTGAGCGAAGACGAGAACCCGGATGAGATGCTCCGGTATTTCAGTGGGTCTGGGTTTGCTTTAAAAAAACCGAAGAAGCTTGGCGTCGCCGTGTCCGGTGGTGGCGACTCTATGGCATGCCTTGATTTGATGATTTGGCATGGGCGGGACCTGGGGTTTCCGGTCGAGGCGGTCACGTTGGATCATGGGCTCCGGCCTGAGGCCGGAGATGAAATCGCGCTGGTTGCTGCGTATTGTGCCGAATGGAATGTGCCGCATAGCGTTTTGACTTGGGCGTGGGATGGGTCTGGTAACCTTCAATCAAAGGCGAGCAATGCGCGCTATCGTTTGATTGGGGAATGGGCAAAGCAATGCGGCGCAGACTTGGTCGCGCTCGGACATACCCAGGATGACGTAGCCGAAACCTTTTTGATGCGTCTGGCGCGGCAGTCGGGTATCGATGGTCTCGCGCACATGGAGCGCAGTTTTGAGCGGGAAGGTGTCGATTGGACTCGGCCACTGCTCTCCTTCGGTCGTGCTAAATTGCGGTCCTATCTGAAACGCCACGAGGTCGAATGGGCCGAGGATCCGTCCAACAATGATCCGAAATTTGAGCGCGTGCGCGCGCGGCAGGTACTTGAAGCACTGGAACCTCTTGAGATTGATGCCGACGTTCTAGCGAGCGTGGCACACAACCTGTGGCTTGCGAAATCTTCCTTAGATCTTGTTCTGCGCGCGTCAGTATTCAAATACGTTGTGGAAGATCGTGGCGACCTTATTGTGCCGGGTGAGATTCCTGAGAAAGACGGGTTTATTCCGCCGGAACTCATCTACCGGCTGCGACGAGTTGCGATCCGTTGGGTTGGCGGCGCAAACTATGCTCCTCGCTCTAAGGCGATGTTCGAGTTGGAGGATGGCCTGAGGGAAAAGGGCATGCACACCCTTGGCGGCTGTATTTTCAGAATGGTCGAGGGCAAGAAAATTTATGAGCGCCGTTTTCGAATCACCCGCGAATACAATGCTGTACGCAATGTCGTATCGTCCACAGATGCGCCTTGGGATGGGCGTTGGGTGCTTGAAGGGCCGCATGACGCAGAATTGCAGGTGCGCGCCCTTGGCGACGCAGTCAAAAACTGCCAAGATTGGCGCGATACAGGCCTTCCACGCCAGTCCTTGTTGGCCTCTCCGGCGATCTGGCGCGGTGACGAACTTGTTGCGGCCCCCCTCGCAGGCCTCGAAAACGGCTGGACGGCGTCGGCAATTGGCCGCGGCACTTTCTCACAATTTCTCTTATCGCGTTGAAGATCTGCTATTGGTAGCTATTTAATAGTCTAGTCGGAGGGGTGGCCGTTTCTGCCCCAAGAAATTCCCAAAGGAGCGTCCTTTGAACAACGCGCGTAGCATCGCCTTTTGGCTGGTTCTTTTCCTGCTGATATTGGCGCTATTTAACCTTATCTCAGGCGGCCAGACAAACACCACGTCGTCCACCGTAAGCTATTCCGACTTCGTTCAGCGTGTGGAGGGCGGCGACGTCTCAAATGCGACCATCGATGGTGAACGGATCGTATTCCGCAGCTCGGATGGCCGTGACTATGTAACGATCCAGCCGGAAGGCGCAGGCGCAACTGATCTTCTGGTGAGCAATCAGGTCACATTCCGTGCAGAGCCACAGGAACAATCCGGTTTGATGACGATCCTGATGACGTTCCTGCCGTTTCTTCTGCTGATCGGTGTGTGGATTTACTTCATGAACCGTATGCAGGGCGGGGGCAAAGGCGGCGCCATGGGCTTTGGCAAATCGCGCGCGAAGCTCCTGACCGAAAAGCATGGCCGCGTGACGTTTGATGATGTTGCAGGCATCGACGAAGCAAAAGAAGAACTTGAAGAGATTGTAGAGTTCCTGCGCACGCCGCAAAAATTCTCACGTCTTGGCGGCAAAATCCCCAAAGGGGCGCTTTTGGTGGGTCCTCCGGGTACGGGTAAGACGCTTCTTGCACGTGCTATCGCGGGCGAAGCAGGTGTGCCGTTCTTCACGATTTCCGGTTCTGATTTCGTTGAAATGTTCGTTGGTGTGGGTGCGTCTCGCGTCCGCGACATGTTCGAACAGGCGAAAAAGAACGCGCCTTGCATCGTTTTTATTGACGAGATCGATGCGGTTGGCCGGTCGCGTGGCGTAGGCTATGGCGGCGGTAACGACGAACGCGAGCAGACGTTGAACCAGCTTTTGGTTGAGATGGATGGTTTTGAAGCCAACGAAGGCATCATCATTGTCGCTGCAACAAACCGTCCAGACGTTCTGGACCCAGCCCTTTTGCGTCCTGGTCGTTTTGACCGCCAGGTGCAGGTGCCAAACCCGGACATCAAAGGTCGTGAGAAGATCCTTGGGGTGCATGCCCGGAAAGTTCCACTTGGTCCTGATGTCGACCTGCGCATCATTGCGCGCGGCACGCCGGGCTTCTCGGGTGCTGATCTGGCGAACCTTGTAAATGAGTCTGCCTTGATGGCAGCCAGATTTGGGCGTCGGTTTGTTATCATGGAAGACTTCGAAAGCGCCAAAGACAAGGTCATGATGGGCGCGGAGCGCCGGTCTATGGTTATGACCGAGGACGAAAAGAAGCTGACTGCGTATCACGAGGCAGGTCACGCTGTAGTAGGTCTTAACGTGCCGCAGCACGACCCGATCCACAAAGCCACGATCATTCCACGAGGCCGGGCGTTGGGTCTTGTCTTGTCGCTTCCGGAACGGGATCAGCTGTCCGTCAGCTACACGAAATACACGTCGAAAATCGCGATGGCGATGGGCGGACGTGTGGCGGAAGAGCTGGTGTTCGGGAAAGAGAATGTCACGTCAGGTGCATCGTCTGACATCCAGCAAGTCAGCCGGATCGCGCGCGCGATGGTGACCCAGTTTGGCTATGCCGAAGAGCTCGGCTACGTCGACTACGCTAACGAGCAGCAATCTCCTCTCGGTGCTTATGGCGGCGGCACGACCCATTCGAGCATCACGCAGAAGACAATCGATGACAAGGTAAAGGGTCTGATAGACGAAGGTTACGAAACCGCCAAGCGTATCCTCACGGAAAAGCGCGAGGACCTCGAGCGTCTGGCACAAGGGCTTCTGGAATACGAG
The DNA here is from genome assembly GCF_937988555.1 of uncultured Boseongicola sp. Lineage (NCBI taxonomy): Bacteria > Pseudomonadati > Pseudomonadota > Alphaproteobacteria > Rhodobacterales > Paracoccaceae > Boseongicola > uncultured Boseongicola sp. The sequence goes on from NZ_CALJXO010000182.1 coordinate 12,370, forward strand.
ACGTTGACCGGTGGCGAAATCACGCGTGTGATCGCTGGTGAGACGCTCAATCGTGGCGATGATGACGACGATAAGCCCACGGACACTGGCGGAACGGCGTCGGTCACGGCCATTCCAAAGACCAAGCCTAAAGCGAAACCATCGGATGATGATGGTGGAATGGAGCCAGAACCTTCCGCCTAATGCGACCCGAAGGACACTGAAACAATGCCCCGCCCTCGTGCGGGGCATTGTGTTTTTGAGGTATGCCATCAATCATTGCAGTAACGAAGTGTGTTTGAAAAAGGCTGCCCTATGCTGTCACAGATTGCCGATATCGCGGACCTGATCGCCGCCGCTGCCATCGTTATTTCGCTGCTGTTCGTGGCCTACGAAATGCGTGCGACGCGCAAGCAAGCCGAACTGACCAACTGGCGCGAGGTCTTGCACACAATGACAGAGTACAAGGCGCAGACAAACGACCCTGTTCTGGCGGATATAGTGGTTCGGGGACACGCTGACATTGATGCTCTAAGTGACTTCGAAAGGCTGAGCTTTGAGTTGTATTTAGAGCAAGGTGTGCATGTCTATGGGAATTTTCTGAAGCACAATGACTCGCTTCCGCAAAAACTGATCGGTCTTGATGGCGCCGTGGGCAATCATTTCTACGAGCTTTTAAAGACTCCGGGCGGGGCTGCTTGGTGGGAAGGTTCCCAAAAACGGCACCGCTTTATGCCGGAAACCTACCGCGTTACCAATGCTCTCTTGAACGAACGGGATGCCAAAGGCGG
>NZ_CALJXO010000183.1:0-17506 GCF_937988555.1 uncultured Boseongicola sp.
CGCCATGAGATTGGAGAGCCAGAGGGTGAGGCAATCGACGAGCATCGGCGTCGCCCCATCGTCATGGCGCTCAAGCGTCTCGGCCAGCGCCAGCGGTTCCTCGACGGTCGTCCAGCCATCGCCGCGCCGGGACAAGTGGTCCGCAATCCGTCGCACCATCTCGTCGTCGAAAGCCTGCGCCGTAGCAATGTAAACCGGATTGCCGCCAAGCGCGCGGATACGATCCTCGGCCCAAGCCGATTTTCCCGACTTCGCGCCGCCTGTCACCAGTATGATCCTGCCCATGCACTTGCCTTCCCCGATAAGGTCAACGTTGCATAACGCCCTCACCGGTGCCATTCAATCAATGGGTTTGCAGGGGACAGGACATGTCGGCAGCGGCGATGGTGGTGGCATTGGCCACAGAAGGTGCGTTCGGCTGGCCGGACAGGCTATTTCGCACAATCGGCCATCCGGTTTCATGGATCGGTCGACTGATTAATCACATGGATCAGCGCTTTAACCTTCCTGAAGATTCGCCTGCGCAAAAGCGCTCTTGGGGCCGCATTACGCTGGCGATTGTTCTCGCCACTGCCATCCTACCGACTGCCCTCATCGCGGCGATCCTTCCCGACGGACTGATCGGTGTTCTTCTGACCGGCCTCTTCGCCGCCCCGCTGGTCGCATCCCGCAGCATGTACAGCCACGTCACCGATGTTGCGGCCCCGCTCAAAGCCGGAGATCTAGCGGCCGCGCGCATTGCCGTCGCCCGTATCGTCGGTCGCAACCCGGATGCGCTCGACACCGAAGGTATCGCACGCGCGTCAATTGAAAGCCTCGCTGAAAACACCTCCGACGGGATCGTCGCGCCGGTCTTTTGGGGCGTTCTTTTCGGCCTGCCCGGCATCGCCGCATACAAGGCAATCAACACCGCCGACAGCATGATTGCCCACAAAACCGAGCGTCACATCGACTTTGGCCGTTCCGCCGCCAGCCTTGACGACATCGCAAATTGGGTGCCAGCCCGCCTGACCGCGCTGTTGTTTTCCGTAGTGCAACCGAACCCAGTTCGCGCCCTTACCGTTACGTTTAGGGATGCAACAACCCACCGGTCCCCCAACGCAGGCTGGCCCGAGGCGGCCATGGCCGGAGCGCTCGATGTGTGCCTATCCGGACCGCGCCTTTATCCCGAAGGCCCAAGCGACGATCCGTTCTTAAACGAGGACGCCCCCGACCCAACGCCTGCCGATATAGATCGCGCACTTCACCTCTATTTGCGCGCAGTGGGGCTTCTCGCAGCGCTCTTGATCGTCATCGCAATTCTATGACAACGCCGCGCGATCACGGCGGAGACATGGGGCTTGCTATCAATTCATTCGGTGGGATCGAAGCCGACTGGATCGATCTTTCTACCGGAATCAACAGAGCGCCCTACCCTATTGATAACGTGGATAATAATTCATGGCGCTCGCTTCCCAGATCAGATGCACATGCCCGCCTCCTAGATGCTGCCCGCATAGAATATGACACAGATTGGGCCCTTGTCGCACTTCCCGGCGCGCAGGCCGCAATCCAACTTTTGCCGCACCTAAGAATCCGCGGAGCCGCACGCATCCTTGCGCCCACCTACAACGAGTTCGAAGCCGCGCTGACAAACGTGGGGTGGCATGTCGATCAGGTGCCGGATGTCGCCGGATTAACTGGCGCAAACCTCGCGGTTGTCGTCAACCCAAACAACCCGACCGGCACGGTTTTCACGCCGGAAATGCTGTCTGACATCGCCCGATCTGTCGACCTCTTGGTCGTCGACGAAAGCTTTGCGGATGCGACGCCGGAACGCTCTCTCCTTTCCCATCCCACGCCGCAGAATGTAATTGTGTTGCGCTCCTTCGGAAAGTTTTTTGGCCTTGCCGGTCTTCGCCTCGGCTTTGCGGCTGGCCCGCGCGATCTCATCAAAAAAATGACCGCGGCCGCTGGTCCGTGGTGCGTCTCTGGACCAGCGTTGGAAATTGGCGCACGGGCGTTCGCGGACACAAGCTGGCAGGCCGAAACCCGCGCCCGCCTCGCCACCGAAACCGCCCGCATCGACGCCATTGCCGTCGCCGCTAGTTGGCAATGTATTGGCGGAACTGCGCTGTTCAGATTGTACGAAACCTCGGACGCGAAAGCGGCCCAAGACACCCTTGCCCGCGCTCAAATCTGGAGCCGGATTTTCCCCTATTCCGACAGCTGGATCCGCCTCGGTCTTCCCGGTAATTCGTCCGAGTGGCAAAGGCTGGAGGCTGCGTTAACCTAGACCTCACCAGCCGCAGCAAAAAGTTCATCAATCTTAACGTGCGCTTCCAAATGCGCCGCCAAATCATCCAGAACGCGGTCCACATCAGCCCCATATTGCGTGCCGGACGCCGCAATGCCGCGCGCATTCAACCATGCCGCGCGAAATGCATCGTCAGAAAACAGCCCGTGCAAATATGTCCCAGAGACCAGCCCGTCCGCAGACACTGCACCATCCGGCACGCCGCAGATCTTGGCAAATGGCCGCTCTGTATCGGCCCCTTGAGTTACCCCGATATGAATTTCATATCCATCAAACGCCACGCCGCTCGCTGCGTGCGTCGCCCGCGCACGTGTCAAAAACTTCGATGGCGACATCACCGTCTCGACATCCAACAATCCGAGCCCATCAACGGATGCAGCCTGACCATCCAGCCCATCAGGATCATGCAACCGAACCCCAAGCATCTGATATCCCCCACAGATCCCAAGAACATGGCCCCCACGCCGCACGTGCGCCTTTAAGTCAACATCCCACCCCTGCGCGCGGAAAAACGCCAAGTCACCCAGCGTCGACTTGGTCCCCGGCAAGATCACAAGATCCGCATCGCCCGGCAAGGCCCGCCCCGGCGGCACCATTGTCAGCCGCACGGACGGCTCGGCCAAAAGCGGATCCAAATCGTCAAAATTCGCAATCCTGCTAAGCATTGGGCAGGCGATATGAAACGCACCGTCACCTGCGTTTTGCTCCAAATCGACGGCATCCTCGGCGGGCAGCATCCCAATATCATTGAACCACGGGATTACGCCAAACCCCGGCCATCCAGTGCGATTTTCAATTCCATCATAGCCCTCGTCAAAAAGCCTTGGATCACCGCGAAACTTGTTGATCAGAAAACCGCGGATCATCTCGAGATCTTCTGCCTCCAGCACCGCCTGCGTCCCGACAATCTGGGCAATCACACCGCCGCGGTCGATATCGCCCAGCAGCAAAACCGGAACATTCGCAGCAACAGCGAACCCCATATTCGCAATGTCGCCTTCACGAAGGTTAATCTCGGCCGGGCTTCCCGCGCCTTCGACCAGCACCAGATCAGCGCCGTCACAAACATGTGCAAAACTCTCTAAGACAGCGGGCATCAAATCCGCCTTTGCCCCGCCGAAATCCCGCGCTTGGAGTGGCCCACGCACTTGCCCCTGCACCACGACCTGACACCCGGTATCGCTTTCCGGCTTCAACAAAACGGGGTTCATATGGACCGACATCGGCACCCGACACGCCAATGCCTGCAAGGCTTGCGCTCGACCAATCTCACCGCCATCATCTGTGACGGCGGCGTTGTTCGACATGTTTTGCGGCTTGAAAGGCCTGACCGTAAGGCCTCGGTTCGCCGCCACGCGACACAGCCCCGCAACGATCACCGACTTGCCCACATTCGAGCCCGTCCCCTGCACCATCAGCGCGCGAGGCATGGGCCTAAAACTCCACTCCGGGCTGCGCCTTCACACCCTGAGTTCGGAACGGATGCTTCACTTCCTTAACCTCTGTTACCAAATCCGCGATGTCGATTAACACGTCTTTGCCGCTTCGCCCCGTCAGGATTACATGGGTCATCGCGGGCTTTTCGTTGACCAGAAAATCCGCAACATCCTCGACATCCAAGTAGTCATATCGAAGCGCAATATTGATTTCGTCCAAAAGCACCATCTGGTTGCGTTCATCTCGGATCAGCTCTTTCGCCTTTTCCCATGCAGCCTCGGCCATGACAATATCCCGCTCCCGGTCCTGTGTTTCCCAGGTAAATCCCTCACCCATCACATGCACCGGGCATTCGTCGGCAAACTTGGCCTTCAGCAAATCACGCTCGGCCGATTGCATAGAGCCTTTGATAAACTGCACTACGGCGCAGGGCATTCCATGCCCGATCGAGCGGAAAATCATCCCAAATCCTGACGACGACTTGCCCTTGCCGTTCCCGGTCAAAACAATGATCAGCCCCTTCTCGACGGTCTTGGTTTCCATGATCCGATCACGGGCGGCCTTGATCTTTTGCATCCGCGCCTTGTGGCGGGCATTGATGTCAACTTCGTCGGTCATGGCGGCGTCCTTTGGTTGCGGCGCGTGGCACAAATTCGTAAGCAGGCTTGACCGTTAATGCAGGAAAAGCCGTGACAGACCAAACGACATTCGCCACCGATCTTCAACGCAAGATCGACATGAAGACCAAGCCTTTGGGCGCGCTTGGCCGGATTGAGGATCTCGCCGTGCAGATCGCCATGGTGCAAGGCAGTCTGTCACCCAGAATGGATAACTGTCAGCTTACGATCTTTGCCGCCGACCACGGGATTGCCGCCGCTGGCGTTTCGGCCTTTCCCCAAGAAGTCACTCGGCAGATGGTGTTGAATTTCCTCGGTAAAGGGGCAGCGGCAAACGTCTTTGCAGCCAGCACCGGTGCTGCGTTGCGCGTCGTGGATGCGGGCGTCGCTGGAGAGCCCTTCAACGATCCAAACCTCATCGACCGCCGTATTGCTCCGGCCACGCTAAACTTCCTTAACGGACCTGCGATGACGTTGGATCAAGCCGATGAGGCACTTGAAAAGGGGCGCGTGCTTGGCGCTGACGGAGACTGGGACGCCGTCGCCTTTGGCGAAATGGGCATCGCCAACACCTCTTCCGCCGCGATGCTCGCCCACAAAATCACCAAAGTCGGCCTTGATGTTCTGACAGGGCGCGGCACCGGACTTGATGACCCTGGCCTGTCCGCGAAAGAGGAAATTCTCATCCAAGCCGCCGCGCGCACTGGCCCCTTGGACGCGAAAACGGCGCTGTTAGAATACGGCGGGTTCGAGATTGCGATGATGACTGGGGCCATGCTTGGCGCGGCCGACGCTCGCCGCGTCATTCTGGTTGATGGCTTCATTGCCACGGCCGCAGCATTGGTCGCGACGCGCCTCAATCCAGGCGTGCGACAATCTATGGTCTTCGCCCACAAAAGTCAGGAACAGGGCCACGCCGCTATGCTTTCCGCTCTCGATGCCGCGCCGCTTTTGGATCTGCAATTGCGGCTTGGCGAAGGCACCGGCGCGCTTTTGGCGTGGCCGCTCGTTCAGGCCGCCGCGCGGATGTTAACCGATATGGCCAGCTTTGAAGATGCCGGAATTTCGGGGCCAGCATGACAAACGCACGGGTGGAACTGGTGCTTGCGGCGGGCTTTCTGACCCGTCTCCGGCTGCCGCCCGTCGCCCATTCTGACGCCGCCATGGCGCGCGCTGTGCGGTGGTACCCGACCGTCGGTCTCGCCATCGGAGTTGCGCTTGCTGCGCTGTTTTGGGGCCTGTCTCTCATCATCCCGCAAGCCCTCGCAACGCTGTTAACCATCGCCGCAGGTATGCTCTTGACGGGCGCTCTTCATGAGGACGGGCTTGCCGATGTCGCCGATGGATTGGGCGGCAGCGGCGACCGAGATCGCGCCCTTGAGATCATGCACGACAGCCGCATTGGCAGCTATGGAGTTCTCGCTTTAGGTCTGACGCTCGCGATCAAAATTACCGCACTGACGATGTTGCCGCTGACTTCAGCGCTCGTCGCTATCATCGCTGGTCACGGATTGGGGCGCTTTGCGATGGCGTGGCTCATGGCACACCTGCCTTATGCCCGGTCCGGTGGCGCGGCTGGCTTCATGGCGGGCGCTCCGAAAGGCACCGATGCTGCGCTCTGGGTTGGCGCCGCGATTGCAATTGCGCTTATTCTCACCATCGGGATCACCCCCGCAATCGCCGTTGTCCTGGCGCTGATGGCCCTCCTTGCCCTAGTAGCGCGCCGTCTAAAAGCACGCCTCGGCGGATACACTGGCGACGCGCTCGGCGCGGTCGAGCAACTGACTGAAGCGCTGATCCCGCTCGTCCTCCTCGCATGCCTCTGATCTTCCTGCGTCACAGCCAACCCGCCGCACCCGACGGGCTTTGTTATGGCCGCACCGATCTTGATCTGGCCCCCGGACTTAATGCCGTCGCAAACCGCCTGGCCGAAACCTTGCCGCACATCACACAGATTGCCACAAGCCCTCTCAGCCGCTGCCAAAAGCTTGCAACAGCCATAGCAACAAGGCGAAGCGTCCCGGTCATTGAGGACCCCAACCTGATCGAAATGGACTTCGGAGATTGGGAAAATACGCGGTGGAACGACATCCCCCGCGCCGAACTTGACACATGGGCCGACGATTTCTTCCACGCCCGCCCCCACGGTGGCGAGAGCGTCGCTATGCTTCAAAATCGCACCCGAAATGCTTTGGCGAACCGCGACCGCGAACCAACGCTTTGGGTCAGCCACGCAGGCGTCTACCGCGCCCTTATGGCCGAAACCGACCACGTTGACCCGTGGAACGCCCGCATCGAGTTCGGGCAGTTCGAAACGTTGCCAATTCCTTAAAAGCGCACCTTCAAACTTTCAAAAACCAAATCTACCGCTCGGCCAACCAGTCCGAAACACCCTGCGCCACCGCCGCGAATACGCAAGCCCCAACCGCCTCTCCAATACCCGTATGCATCCCTGCGAATCCACTTTTCCCGACCGGAGATGTCACCACAAGGCAATCCGTTCCGGTCCCCGTCGCAACGCCAGCTTCGACCGGGATTCCGGCCTCCATAACCGCAGCAGTGCGCGCCGATGCGGCAATCGACAGGGCTTCGATCCGCGCTGTTGGCGTCAAACCTTCGGACACTGCGACCACCACATTGATTGTCCCATAACTGCCGTCTGGCAAGTCGCGCCGCGTGCCGATGCGTTCGGCATTCGACAAGCCAACGGTCGCCACAGCCTCGGCCACGACACCGTCCACGACCGCACGCCGATGCACAAAGCGATCGACATTGCGCGAGGTCAGCATTGCCACCGCATCCCTCGATCCGACCTCGCCCGCCAACCAGCCCACCGCGTCAAAATCCTGCGTTAAGTCCTGGTCGCGCACCTCACGCCAAAGCACGCGGTCGCACGCGACATCACCCGGCCGGTACGGTGCGAAACTCAACGCCCGCCATGTCGCGGGCAGCGCAACCGTTAACCACGGCCGGTCCACTCGTACACTCAACAGATCAGACGTCATTCCAACGTCTCACGCAGGGCCACCATTTGGTCCAATGCCCTCAACGTCAAAGGCGTCCCACAGACCCATTCCGGCCCACTTGCCACACGCGGAATGCCGTCCAACGCGGGATGCGCCATGATCTCTTCCGACCGCGACGCCGCCGGATAGGGCTGCGCCGACACCAAAACATCCGGGCGGTTCAACAACAGCTCTTCCAACGACAAGCGTCCACCGCCGCTACGCCCCAAACGCTCGGCAAGGTTCGCAAAACCCGCCTTCGTCACGATGTCATGGCTTAACGTTCCCGCCCCAAGAGAGTACCCGTTCGCAAAGAAAAATGCAGCCTCGGGCACCCCTTCATCAGTCACGTTTGAAATCGTATCAAGCCGCGCTTCGACCTCACGCGCAAGGATGTCTGCCGTCGCCACCCGCCCAAGCGCCGCGCCCATCTGGCGCACGACATCCGGGATGTCCGACAACTGCGATACGATTGGGAACTGCACAACTTCGATCCCAAGATCGCGCAACATCTGGACGGCAAAGGGATCAGTATAGGTGCCGCCCAGAACCAGATCTGGCGCGAGCGCAAAGACTTCTTCCGCGATCCCTGCGTTGATCGGGTAGGCCGCCGCTTCGGCCGACATTGCGGACGACACCGGGTCCAGCGCTATCCGGCTGACCGACACCAACTGCCCCGGAGCCGCCAACATCATCGCCAATTGATCGGTGCAAAGGTTCATCGAAACGACCCGGCCCGGCGCATCCACAGCCCAAACCGGAAGAGCCCCGGCGAGATATCCCGCCAAGGCCAGTGTTTTCAGAATGGATTTAGAACGACGCACGAAGCCCCACGAAGACGGATAGACCGGCGGAATTGTACCCCGGAACGGACTCGTAATCCTCGTCAAAAATGTTCTCGATCCGCAAAAATGCATCCCTGTCTTCGCCAAGGCTTTGTGTGAACGTCACATTTGCCAAGGTATAGTCGTCCATCGGTGCGCCAAAGTTTTCCGTATCGCGCACGGACCGCACATCAAACGTCCCGGTGAGAGTGTCGCTTAATGCGCCCGATACACCCAAAGTCACGTCATGGCGCGGCACACGGCTTAACCGGCTGCCCTCGGTCGCAGCATTCGTGAAGGTGTAGTTCGCAAACACATCTGCCGCTCCAATTGTCCATTCGGCCGAAAGTTCGACACCTTTGCTGACCGTGGTGCCCGGCGCTTGGAAATAGGCGCCAAAAGGGCGCGCGGCGGTTACTGCCGTGCCGTCAAACCCGATCAAATCCTGAATTTCGGTGTAAAACAGCGTGGCTCCATAAGACGCATTCTCATAGGCGGCTTCGATCCCAAGATCCGCACTTCGGCTTGTTTCGGGCTGCAGTTCCACAACCTCGGGCGAATACGGACCAAAGCGCTCGTAAAGCGAGGGCGCACGATAGCCGTTCCCGATCGACGCCTTATACGTCAGTGCGCCCGCCCCGCGGTGAACCACGGCAACGCGCCCGGTCGTCTGATCATCAAAATCGGAATAGACGTCGTGGCGCAATCCCAGCGTCACGTCCGTGGAACTGGACAGCGCATAAAGCAGTTCGCCAAATACCGCGCCGTTTGACGCATCGGACGCGGCGCCATCCAATGTCGAGCTCTCCTCGCTCCAATCCGCGCCGAAAGCGAGCGAAACCGCCCCGGACAGATCCGTGTTTCCAAGGTAAACCGCCTTCACACGCTCACCGACGAAATTGTTGGTAAAGGGTGAAAACAGGTCATTCCGTTCGTTCTCAAAATACGAAAGGGACAATTCGTGATCGATCGCCCCGCCAGAAATCTCGGCAAATGCGCGCAGACCCGTGCGGGTCTCATCCAATTGCGCCAAGGGGTCAGTATCCGACTGATCAAACTCTGACGATCCATCGGTATAAAGTCCCGTCAAACCAACCGTCACCGCGTCCGTCAGATTGCGTCGAATTGCCAGGCTCAACTCAGTTTGATCGAACCCATCGGCCTCGTCATTTCCGGGACGCGCCGTAAAGCCATCGCTATGAACGCGCGACATTGTCGCAGCAATTTCACCGCTTTCATCACGAAATCCAAAGCTCAAGCTTGCGTTGGCCGTGCCAAAGCTGCCGACCGCAAGCGACGATTGCCCCGAACGTCCATCCACCTCGGGACGCCACGTTGTAATGCTCACCGCTCCGGCAATCGCGTCCGATCCGTAGACCGTCGTCTGCGTACCCTTCGCCAGTTCGATCCGGCTTGGCATTCCTTGCGTAAACGTGCCGAAATTGAACGTGTTCTGAATGCGCGACGGGTCCGTGACTTCGATCCCGTCGATGGTCACGCCGATGTATTTCCCATCCAGACCACGCACCCGGATCACACTTGATGTTCCAAGCCCACCATTCGATGTCACGCTCACGCCTGGCAAACGATCAAGCGCACCTGCCACGCCAACTTCCGACCCCGCCAAATCGTCGGCGTCCAACACTTCGACCGTTGATCCAGTCCGGTTTACTTCGACCGGGAACAAGCCCGAAAAGATAAACGCTTCGTCCAACTCAATGACGTCCTGCGACCACACCGTCTGCGGCGCAATCACTGCGACAGTTAACAAAAGGATAGACTTCACGCCCATATCCTTACTCCAATGCATTCAGGCAGCGCATTTTGCGCGCCCGTTTTCGATTTAAGTCATTGGAAAGTAATTGCTTTCCGCAAACGGCAAAATCACCGCTGCGGACAGCCGCTGCTTGACCTCACCCCGAGGACAAACTGGGTGACAACCTTGGCAGGTCTCCTGACTTCGCGGGTCATCGCTAGAGCCTGCCTTCCCAGGACATGTGTCCCAGTGGCGCGATCAGCCGTCGCTCGCCGCTTACAGTTGCGGGGGCAGCCGCGGATTAAGGCACATTCGCCCGCACCGCGTTCCCTTTTCACCACCGTATCGAAACACAGCGGAACCAAAGCCCTTCCCGCCTAGGCCCGCGTCCGTTGCCTGTCAAGAACAGGTGGCCGTTTGCACCGCGATTTTGCTATGTCGTCCGCAAAGCTGCAACCCGTGCTGCAAGACGCGCCAACATCTCGTCCAGTACTGTCGAAGCCGTCTGCGATCCGTCTGCTTCGACATAGCACCGGAGCTCGGGCGCGTTACCGGAGGGCCGGATCGTCAGGATTACACCGGCGTCCAGCGTCATCCGCGCCCCATCCGTCGTATCAATCGCCGCGATGGCCCCCAATTCAGGTGGGATCAGACCTGATCCACCCGCCAAAACCTCCGCCACAATCACCGCCGACACGTCGGACGGCACGTCCGTCAGCCGATCCGTCGCGGTTCGCCGTCCAGGCAATCTCAAAACCAACTCCGACACGGATCGCCCCGCAGCGGCCACCAAAACCGCGACAATCGGCAGAACCGCGTCTCGCGTCATCAAAGGCGGCAATCGGCGTCCGTCCAGTTCCGCCTCAAACCCCAAAAGAACCCCGCCGTTTGGCTCGTAACCGATCACAGATCGCGCCCCGTCGGTGATCCGGTCTTGCATCATTTCAATGACATAGGGTGACCCAATCCGACACCGCGAGACCTCTAGAAAGTGCCCCATCGCCTCAACCATCGTATTGGCCGAAACCGTTGTGACGATGTCACGCGCACCCAAAGCCCGCGCCGTAAGCGGCCCCAGAATGTCCCCAGGCACACACAGGCCTGCTTCGTCCGCCAGAAGCGGGCGATCCGCGTCGCCGTCTGTCGAAACCACCGCGTCCAACCGATGCGCGGCCGCCCAGCCCGCCAGTTGATCGCGCACAACGCCGCTGATGGCCTCGGTATCGACCGCCACGAAGGTCTCTGAGCGGCCAAGTGCGACCACGTCCGCCCCAAGCCCTGTCAATATTTCCGGCAAGACTTGCCGCGCGGCCGAACTGTGTTCCCAGACCCCAATCCGCTGCCCCTTCAATGCCCCGGACGCAAAAAACTCTAGATAACGGGCGATATAGGCCGCCGCCGCGCCGCATTTCTCGGTCTTGGCAGGACGGGCTTCGTGCGCAACTCGCGGCCCCTCAAGTGCCTGTAAAAGCGCCGTCTCATCCGCCTTGGTGAACTCACCGTCGCGGGTGTAAAACTTCAGTCCATTGCGATTCGCCGGGATGTGCGACCCCGTCACCATTACCCCTGGCGCCCCGCGCGCGGCGCATTCAAGGGCAAGCGCCGGCGTCGGCACCACCCCGCAATCCAGAACCCGCAGGCCCGCAAGGGCTGCGCCTTCTGCCACCGCACGTAATATCCGGGGCGACGAAGCGCGTAAATCTCGCCCCACAACCAGCACACCATCATGCGGAAATACCTGAACAAATGCATAGACATAGCGGCGAACGACATCGTCGCTCAGATCATCCGCCAAGCCGCGCAATCCAGAGGTTCCAAACTTCACCAAGACATCACGTCCTTTCCGTACCTACGCGATTATACCTAAGCCAGAATATGCCGCCAGTTCGATCTGGTGACCCGCATCGATCCCCCCTAATCTCTCCTGAAATCAAACGGGGGTAAACTATGACATCCATTCTTATCATCGGCGGCGGCGGCATGGTCGGCCAGAAGCTTAGCCACGCACTTGCAGCCACGCCGCTTACAGGGCCCGATGACACAGTCACGCTTTTCGACCTTGGTTTCGCCGAAAACGGAGCCCCCGCCACGACCCGCGTCACAGGCAACGTGACTGATGACGCCCTTGTGGCATCCCTTGTCGCAAAGCGCCCCGATGTGATTTTTCATCTGGCCTCCATCGTCTCGGGCGAGGCAGAAACCGATTTCGACCTTGGCTGGACAGTGAATGGTCGCGCCTTCTGGAATTTCCTCGAAACGGTCCGCGCCGAACACCTGGCGTCGGGCGGCATCTAGCGCCCCCGCGGGGTCTTCACCTCATCTATCGCTGTTTTTGGAGCCCCCTACCCTGACAAGATTGACGACACATTCCTGTGTGCGCCGCAAACATCCTACGGGGCGCAAAAGGCAATTTCGGAGCTCATGCTTTCCGACTTTAGCCGCAAGGGTTTTCTTGACGGTTTGTCCATCCGCCTGCCCACAATCTGCGTGCGCCCCGGCAAACCAAACAAGGCGGCCTCAAGCTTTTTCTCCGGCATCATCCGCGAACCATTGAACGGACACGAAGCGATCCTGCCCGTCACCTCAGATGTGCGCCACTGGCACGCCTCGCCGCGCGCCGCCGCGCGTTTCCTGCGCCATGCCGGTACGATCGACCTTGAACGGGTCGGGTCACGTCGCGCCCTTAACCTGCCGGGCGTCAGCTGCACCGTTGAAGAGCAAATCGAAGCCCTACGCGAGATTGCGGGCAACGATGTGGTCGCTCTGATAAAGCACCAGCCCGACGCCGCAGTCGCTAAAATCGTTGCGGGATGGCCTCGCGATTTCGCACCGGAACGCGCCAAAGCCCTTGGTTTCAGGGCAGAATCAAACTTCCACGACATCATCAACACCTATATCGAGGAAGACTTGCCAAAATCCTAAAACGAAAAGCGCGCGGTCCGATAAACCGCGCGCCTTCCTCTTACCGCAACTGCCCGTAGGTCTTACTTCGACAGGCTTTGCGCCAATCGCATCAGCGTCACAGCTTCCGCGCGATAGCCAAACGCATCTTCACCGCGCGCATCCGTCGCCAAGGAAATCGCCTCGCCCCAGCTCCACGCGCCAAGATAATCGCCGCCCCGCAATAGCTGTCCGAAACCCGCCATCGCAACCGAGAACTGCGCATCCAAGCCAGCCTCGCCTTGCCCCGGCAAGATCGGCTCTTCAATCAACCGGCTTACGCTGTCGCCAGGCATTTTGTAGCGCATCTTAAAGTACCCAAGTTCGCCTGCCTCACCTATGGCTTCGCCATCTCCATACCGAAGCGGCCCCGTGCGCACCGCATCGGATCCGACCGGCGTCACCTCATAAATCGCCGTCACCGAATGACCCGCACCAATCTCGCCCGCGTCGATGCGATCATTGTTGAAATCCTCACGACGAAGCGCGCGGGTTTCGTACCCAATCAACCGATATTCCGCAATTTCAGCCGGGTTGAACTCGACCTGTATCTTCACGTCATTGGCAATCGGGAACAAAGCCCCGGTCAGCTGATCAACCAGCACCTTGCGCGCCTCGGACAGAGTATCAATATAGGCCGCCGTCCCGTTGCCGTTCTGCGCAAGCGCCTGCATCGTCGCATCGTCGAGGTTCCCACGCCCAAAGCCCAAAACACTCAAATACGTGCCGCTTTCGCGCCTGTCTGCAATGAAATCCTTTAATGCCTCTGGATCAGACAGCCCCACGTTGAAATCGCCGTCCGTGGCCAAAATAACCCGCGTCACCTCGCCGTCCCCGGCCATGGCTTCCGCCACTTGATAGGCCTGTTGCAACCCGGCCTGACCCGCAGTCGAGCCCCCAGCCGCCAGCCGATCCAACGCATCTAAAATCGTTGAGCGTTCGGCAGCGCGCGTTGGCTCCAGAACTTGCCCGGCGGATCCGGCATAGGTCACGATCGAAACCTCATCTTCGGGGCGCAATTCTGCCAGCATCAACCGAAACGACTGCTTCAAGAGCGGCAGCTTGTTCGCATCCTGCATCGACCCCGATGTGTCGATCAGGAACACAAGGTTCAGCGCCGGGCGATCTTCCACCAAAGGCAGATCACCTTGAATGCCGATATGCACCAAATTGGTGCCAGCGTTCCAAGGGCTGGGCATCACGGTGATCGTCGGTTCAAACGGGTCCGGACCATTCGATTCCGCATAGGCATAAGGGAAATAGTTTACCATTTCCTCAACGCGCACGGCCTCACGCGGCGGCATCATGCCCCGCGTCAGCGACGACCGCACGACCGCATAAGAGGCCGTATCCACATCAATCGAGAACGTCGAAACCGGTTCATCTGCTGTTATTTTCAAAGGCGATGTCTCGGCATTGGCGAAGGCTTCTGTATCGCCCTCCGGCACGACAACAGCATCGCTCGGTACCACCAATCGCTTTGCGTCAGGCGCAACCAAAAGTTGCTCTGCCGACCGGTTGGCAACAGCCCCGTTGCTTGCCGGAGATGCAACAAAGCTTTCCTCAGCCTCCATCATTGGCTCTGTTAAAAAAGCGGTATCATCCGCTAGATCCGCTTCAAGGCGTGCGCGTGGCGCAACCGGAGCGCTTTGCACCTCGGCCGTCTGGCCACCAAGCTGAGCCGTAGCCGAGCGATCTTCCCGTATCGCCTTGTCGACATCCACCAAGGTCGCCTCACCGCGTTGCAACTCCGCAGGCGGCGTCAGCAAATTGCGCCCCATCGGCAATACCATCACCAAGCCCACAGCCACCAAACCCGTCGTCAGCGTCAAACCGCCCCGCGTTGTCATCACATTCAGCATCGTTTTCACTCCATGTCCAAGGCGGGCCAGTGGGCCACGCTCAGACATAGGACGCCGCTGATCCGGCAATCCTTGGGTCCGGGCAAAATTTTCTTCCGCCAAAGCCAAGTTCGCAGCCCTGCGCGTCGCATCGGGTTCAGGTGTGGCGGCGGTCATTGCCGCCTTCAGATCGTCGAACTCGTCGCTCATGCCTCTGCCTCCTTCATCGCCCGAAGACGCTTTCTGACCTCAGACACCCGCCAGGAAATCGTCCCCTCGCTTAAACCCAGAACCTCGCCTGCCGCCGCATGGGTCATCTCATCGTCCAGAACCAAGGCCATCGTATCGCGCAACTCATCGGACAATCCGGACATCGCGCCTTGCAGCCAGCTTTGCGCCTCAGCCGCCTCAGCCGCCTCAGCCCGCCGCGAAATCTCGACCTCGCCCCAGGAAACAGCTGCTCGCGCATGCGTCGCGGCGCGCCGTCGTCGATCGTGCGCTGCATTCACCACAACGCGGTACAACCAAGTCGAAAACCGCGCCTCACCCCGAAACGCCGCCAACTTGAAAGGCAACGACGCGCAAACATCCTGACACAAATCCTCCGCTTCCTCGCGCCGTCCGGTCAGACGGAACGCAAGACCAAACACGCGATCATAATTCCGCGAGATCAGGCTGGAAAAGGCATCACGGTCGCCACCAGCGGCGGCACGGGCCAAGGCTTCATCAGAGGTTGCCATACGCATTACGATTGTTATGACGCGCGCCGAAGGTCAATCCTTGGCGGTCAGCAAAATATTCTTCAAATAAGTTTGGGTCTGATTGGTTATCCGTTCAATCGGGCAAGCGATTTTCACTTCACATTTAATTCAGCGCTGTTGCGGCGAAAGAGGTGACGGCAATATTGAAAACGGTGGTTTTTGAGTTCTCCAAACTGGCTGTCCTTGGCTGTAAAACAACCACGCATACGGCGTCTCTCGACACCCTGTTTCGAAACCGAACCGCTGGGTTGCCTTTTCACCAGGCGTTTGGAGAATACACCGGTTCGAGTTTCATTCCAGGCAGGAACGCTCTGGAGAACGATTTTGCCTACGGAGATCATTGGTAAAACCGTTGAACACCTTACAGCCAGAAAGCACGTTACTTTGGGTCGATCAGTCTTCGTCGCTGAGCCGCCCGGCTATCCGAAGAGCGTTCCGTTCGACGAGTTCTGCCACATGCTGAACCATCCCTGCTGATGCTCCGGCTTGGTTGGTCACACCCTGCGTCGCGTCCACACGCGCTGCACCCATCATATCGACCAATTCCTGAACCCGGAGACGAACCGCACGAGCATTGAGCCCGGCATCCCCGGCAATCTGATCCCAATACCGCCTTGCCGTATCGCCTGGTTTGCGCTTCCATCCAGCGACCTTCTGGGCGTGGTTTTGGTTCACATGGTCCCAATGCAGACCCGACCTACCCGTCGTCGCTCAGAACCGTGACCTTCTACTCAAGTTCGGTTTAACCGGTGGCCGCGTTAAAAAACGGGCGGCCAATGCAAAACTGGGTCCGACCTTCCTGATGGCTGATGTGGAGATTGTCACCACCTACGAACTCTACAACATTAATCGTGTGACGCTTGAGAATCTCCCTCACCGCATCTTCGAAGGTGCCTGTCTGGACATCGAGACCAAAGATCGCTTCGGTCATCCATCACGCCTCAGGAATGGTTTTTGGTCCCGTTGTGCGCCGTAGATCAGGTGGTGGAGCGCATCAAGAACGGGTCCATCAAGGGCTTAGCGTATGATCCTGCGACAGCCTCTTGCAGTGACCTCAAAGACTGAAAAGGTCTTTTGCGGGTCCGTAGCGAGGTCCTGAAAGCCATCTCGGCAAACACGGACCCTTAGGCCACGAGTTCAGCCCCTGTGAAATTATGTGTCGTAATACCAACTTGGAACCAACTCTGCGCTGGCCACCTACAGGTGATCCATTTGTGATTGAAGCGGAACACCCGTGAGCAGTTTCAGCGCTAATCTGGGGCCAAGGCTGTCCCAATAGTGAGGGTAATTTGTCCCAATAAGAGGTCTAGTTAATCTCCTAAACCCATTATTTTTATGCTAAAATTATACTGACACACAGACGTATTTCATCTCAAGGTAATCCTCGATCCCGTGACGCGAGCCTTCACGTCCCAGTCCCGACTGCTTCACCCCGCCAAAAGGGGCCACCTCGGTCGAGATGATCCCAGTGTTCACTCCGACGATGCCGTATTCCAAAGCTTCCGAGACCTTCGCCACCCGGCTTAGGCCACCCGAATAGAAATACGACGCCAGGCCGAAAATCGTGTCGTTAGCATAGGCAATTGCCTCGTCATCCGTTTCAAACCGGAACAGCGGGGCCAATGGTCCGAACGTCTCTTCCTGCGCGACCTTCATGTCCTGCGTGACACCCGTCATAATTGTCGGCTCAAAGAACATACCGCCCAGATCATGCGCCTTGCCGCCTGTCACAACCTTGCCGCCCTTCGAGGTGGCATCGTTGATGTGATCCAACACTTTGTCCAACGCCGCAGGGTCGATCAATGGCCCCAGGTCGGCGCCTGCAAGACCATCCCCCACCTTCATCTGTGCCAACCGTTTGGTCAGCCGTTCGGCGAAATCATCATAAACCGCGTCCTGCACGTAAATCCGGTTGGCGCAGACACAAGTCTGGCCATTGTTTCGGAATTTGGATGCCATCGCGCCCTCGACAGCCGCATCCAGATCGGCGTCATCAAATACGATGAACGGCGCGTTGCCACCAAGCTCC
>NZ_CALJXO010000184.1:0-4669 GCF_937988555.1 uncultured Boseongicola sp.
TTTCAAGAAACATCATTCTTTTGGCACTCGCACTCGTGCTCGCGGTCGCCGGTGCACTCTACTGGGCACTGCCGCCGTCCGAAGTGGAGAGAACTTCATCGAGCAATGCCGACGAAGCTAACTTGTTGTCAGCCCTCATGGAGGTGTCGAGTGACGGCTTCCAAGGGCCGTCGGCGAGTTGGAAGTTAGACCTCCCCAAGGACCATGGGCACCACACCAATTCCCGAACAGAAAGCTGGCATGTCGCGACCCATCTGAGGAATGAGGACGGCAAAGAACTGGGGTTTCAATTCTCCTTTCTCCGGCTTGGCATCATATCTGGCGACCCACCGCCGCCGACATCCATCTGGGACGTCCGCGAAATCAACCAAGGACACGTCGCCATTTTCAATACTTTCGTAGAGCGTGCTTTTGGCGAGGAGCGTTTCGGGCGTGGCACGCGCGGCCTTGGAGGGTATGATCCAAGCGCCCAGGAGCTTCGCCTCGACAACTGGTTTCTCCGCTTCGACAGCGATGAGTCCGGGTCGTACATGACGCTCTACGCCACGGTGCTGGACAAGGCCGTCGTCGATCTCGTCATGCGGCCGGAAAAGCCCACCCTCGCCCTAACCCCTGACGATGCTGGCGCCCCCTTTGTGGGATATTCGATGACGCGGCTCGCGGTGGAAGGCACCATAGATCAGGGCCTGGGCGAAGAGACCGTCACCGGGTCGGCATGGTTTGATCACGTCTGGGGAGAGCTTCCGCTGCCCGGCATGCGCCCGGTGGCCTCGGATCGCCTGCAGCTTCAGCTAGGCGACGGGACCGACCTGTCGGTGATCCGCACGCGACGTATCGATGGCGCAGGAGCACCCGTCGTGAGCGGCTTCGTCGTTTCGCCCGATGGAACGGCGTCGCTTCTGGACGAGAAGAGCCTGCAGATGACATCCTCCAGGACGTGGCGAGACCCGGTAACGGGTGCAGAATATCCGGTCGAATGGCGGATTCTCGGCCCGAATCTCGACATTACAATAGTGCCCCTGGCTGACGCGCAGGCATTCGACACTGCGGTTCCGGTCTGGAGCGGGATGGTTCAGAGCAGTGGCCGTCGCGCGAACACGGTTGTGTCGGGTGTTGGAACGTTGCAACTGACGGGTTACTCAGCGCCATGACCCGGATGTCGACCCTTGTCAGCTTGATCGTGGTGGCCGTCCTGGCATTTGCGGGCGCCGTCTGGCTGATCAGTTGGCGAGAGGCCCCGAACACGGCAATCGACGCGGACCAGTACCGCTCCCCGACTGGGCCGGTGCCGGCCGCGCCACAACGCGATGGAGCTCCTGATGCGGGCCGCCACGCGCTCCTGAACGCCCCCTATGTGAGTTGCGGCATTCCATATGGCGCGTATCGGCGGCTTAATCGGCAGACAGAACCGGACGCACTGGTTACCGGACGCGAAGGCCGAAATGCAGAATTGCCTTTTGCACTCACCTCCCATGTGAACGAAGACGGGGTCGAGATTGTCTCGAACAATTGCCTGACGTGCCATGCAGACCGGATCAACGGCGAGCTGATCCTGGGGCTTGGCAATGCGTTTGGGGACTTCACCCAGGACCCGAGCCGGCTGGTGCTGCAGGCTGGGAACTATGTGCAGGGAAAGGCAGAGACGAAGGCGTGGCAGCACTGGGCCGACCGCATCGACAGCATAGCCCCCTACGTTCAGACGAAGACCGTAGGCGTGAACCCTGCGCCGAACCTTACCTGGGCATTGATGGCGCATCTCGACCCAGAAACGCTCGCATGGTCTCAGATACCCCTGATCGACCCGCCCCCAGTGGACCCACTGCCGATCAGCGTGCCCCCATGGTGGGGTATGAGTAAGAAGAACGCGATGTTCTACACCACCGTCGGCAGAGGCGACCATGCGCGGTTCATGCTTCTCGCATCGATGCTGTGTATCGACGGGACAAAGGAAGTTGCCGAGATCGATTCCTATGCGGCGGATATTCGGGCCTACATCGTGTCACTCGAAGCCCCGGAGTTTCCGTTTGCGATTGACACGGGCCTCGCTGCAGAGGGCGAAGGCATCTTTGTTCGCGAATGCAGCGCCTGCCACGGCAGTTATGGCGAGGAGGAAACATTTCCCAACAGGGTATATCCCGTCGACGAGGTCGGGACCGATGCCGCCTATGCCAGCGACGCGACAGATGGCTCAAGGGATAGGTTCTTCGACTGGGTGGCGCGCTCTCCCTATGGTGATATCCATAGCACCGCGCCGGCACCCGGCTATATTGCGCCCCCCCTTGATGGGGTCTGGGCAACGGCTCCGTATCTGCACAACGGCTCCGTGCCGAGCATGGCCGCGCTGCTGTTTAGCGATCTAAGGCCCAAGTACTGGCGGCACCAAACCGATCCCCGTCGTTATGATCCGGACATCTTGGGGTGGGAGCATGAGGCGCTGAATTTGGGGCAGGGGGCGGAGAAAGACCCAGAGGCACGGCGCCAAATCTATGACACAACACTGAGAGGGTATGGAAACGCCGGTCATACCTACAGTGACGCGTTAAATGATCAGGCGCGCGCCGCTCTCCTTGAATATCTGAAGACGCTCTGAAGCCCCAAAGCATGGCTCTATTATGGCAAACGGCAGTGCCCGCGCCAGGGCCCGCAAAAAACGGCAAACACGGCAACCTTTGTCGATACTGGTAGCCATTCAAGGAAGAGTTATTCGGAAACTCAGCTCCGCATTGCAGGCTTTGCGAAGCGTTCTGTTTCCACTCAGTTAAATCCATTATCCGCTATAATTCCCCGAAATAGGAGACAATCATGCTGACGTCGCCCGGGGATGTGTTCGAATTTCAGGGAGATGTTCCGAGCAGTTAAGATTGGAGCCTGATATCCATCTATATTGCGTCTGGCGAGAATGAAGTTCTACCTGTTTGCCATTCCCTAACGCCCCAAGGAGCGTTTTACGGTATGAACGGAGCTACCCGTTTCAAGCCAATTTTTTTCTGATAATACAGTCACTAGTCGGGGCTGCGAGCCAGCGCCGCATCATTTCAAGCGCCAGAAATCTATAATGTGGCGAATGGCACAGACCCCCGCATCTTTGACAAAGTCCGTCTCCTGTCCGCAAACAGGGGTGGAGCCATCAACGTCAATTGGAACAGCATGGATGAAGTCCGGCAGCGACCAGGTCTCGAGACGCAGATTACCCGCTTGGTCGCGATAGAGTTCACGTGTCGCACCACCGACTTCCTGGCGTTCGTCCACAATGGCGTCAATACCCTGAGCCGCCGTCCACTGCTCCGTCAGTTCTTGGAGATTGTCGGGATCGACGGTTTCGTCCCCAGTGCCCTGCCAAAGGGAAATCAAAGGCCAATCATCTGGGATATCCGCGGCACTCTGCGTCACGAAACTGGCCCATTCCTCGGCATCTCGATCGGTTAGCTCGTAACCGCCGATGCCGCAGGCATAGATGGCATCTGATCCATCTGGAACAAAGGGACTGTAATGAAGCGCGTTCCAAATAACATCATAATCGGAAGTGGGCCGGTTGCAGTCAAACGGCAAGCCAGCCAGCACGGCTCCGCCGGCAAAACGGCCCGGATAATTCGCCATCAGGACGCTCGCCATTGCACCGCCTGCGGAAAACCCCAAAACGAATACCTTGTCCGGATCGGCGCCTTGAGTAGCGAGGACATTATCGATCATCGCCAGGATTGATGCGCTTTCGCCTTTTCCGTTCCGGTTATTATCTGCGTCATGCCAGCGGAAACATCTGCGGGACATGTTCTCGGGGCGTTGTTCAGGCATCAAGAGCAGGAAAGGCGTCTCTTCGGCAAGGGCCACCAGGCCGGTTTCGTCGTCAAAGTCGGCAGCCGTCTGCAAACAGCCATGCAGTGCGACAACCACTGGCAAACCTGCTCGGAACTCGGCAGGACGATGGAGGTACATCAACAGATCGCCTGGGTTCTCTCTGACGTCCAGCACTGCATCCAGTGCGGTTGCAGGCTGAGGTAACAGCAGCGCAATCAGGGTGAGTGCCAAGCCATATGCCGGCCAATGTCGAACCTTCATATCGTTTGGATAATTACGCGGAACCATGCTTCTTCTCCTCGGGCAATAGTTTCTATTGCCTTGAAATACGCGGACTGGGCTGAAATTGGTTGCTTCGAAGTATGGGGCCATCCGGCATTAGCCGACCTTAGTTCAGAATGTTCGAACGCCAGTGGATTGGCAACGTCTCCCTAACCAAGCTTACGTGTTTTTGGAAGACCGGAAGCCATGAAGTGCCAGGCATAGAGAGTCTAAACACACCCAGTCGCATCCGGCGCTGAACATCCGACCACCGGGGCCCACGGCTCTAGTCAGTAATGGCCCAGGAATTGCGGGCCAGACGGACTATTCGGCCGATGGGGGGCATCATGCTTCAACTATTTGACTGACGCTTTCGCCCGCGTAGCGGCCGTGGGAGCATTGCGCGGCGCAGGTCTTTTAAGAGTCCGCATTGACCCTGATTTGCGCGGGTAGCGGTATTTTTAGAAACAATCAGCGGGGATAGTAGGGATTTTGCACGAAAGGTTATCAATCAAGCCCACGATTTTGCCGGGGCGGCTTTCTTTGGTAGGGTGAGCGGCGCGGGGCAGAGTGTGTGCCTGGCATGTGTTTGTAATGAGTTGCGACTGGCCGT
>NZ_CALJXO010000185.1:0-7347 GCF_937988555.1 uncultured Boseongicola sp.
GCTCGAAAGACTCAAGCCGGATCGCGCTTTCAGGCGTCTTGCTAATCTGTCGGCGCAGTTCTTCGATTTCACTCGACGCGCGGAGTTCTTGTTGATCAAGAAATGCCGTGCGCCGATCGATTTCCGCCAGCTCTAACTCAAACAATGCTTGCGCTGGATCAGCAGCAATCTCTTGTGTGCTCGTTTCCTCGGTTGAGGCCGCCTCGGTGAGTTGCGCTACACGAGCCTTAAGCATCCGAACTCTTGGGTTTGTCTCAGAATATACGGTAAGAGCCCGGTTCAACTCCTCTTCAGTTGTTCTCAATTCTTGTTGCGCGGCTGAAAGTCGCGTACCTCCAGTGCTGCTGCCGAGGATCATCAGGCGGCTTCGCTGCTCGCTGAGAGCGGCACGATCACGTGTCGCGGCAATAACCTGGTCTTGCAGGCGCGCAAGCCGATCAATGCGAAACTCAAGGTTTTCTGGAAGCGCATCCTGATTGGCATCTTTGAACTCGACAATCGCATTGCTCAGCAGGCCCAATTCCTGATCTAATCGGCTCACGTCTTCCTCAAAAAATTCAAGAGTTTGCCCGGCCAAAAGCTGGCGGCGTTCGGAGTCTTCGTTGAGCACCAACGTCACAAATTCATTGGCAACGCTCGCCGATAGTCCCGGAGACGTGGCGCGAAAAGCAACTGTCATGAATGTCGCGCCGCCGCGACTGCCGGTCGTACGGATCGTGGTAAGGTCGCGCATTTCCGCAACGACCTCATCGGGCGTCATCCGACCACGCCCTTCGAAAACAGAAAATTTGTTTGCTATGTCAATAAGGTTCGCCCGCGTGAGCAACCTTTGCTCGACAATCTGCAAACGTTCGGTCGCCGAAGTGCGTACCGTCGAAGCCGCAAGCTCGTCGGGAATCTGCGGGCTTTCTACCAGCAGTCTCGCACTCGCCACATAACGCGACGGCAACATCATTGCTAACCCAACACCGATCGCCGAACAGAGCACAAATATGGTAGCCATCATTGGCAGGCGCTTCATGAACAAGGCTTTGTAAAATGTGATATCGGACATCATTCGGCTGCATCTCCCGCTACATGCACGGCAGGCAGAAAAATCCCGTCTTCGAGGACTTCTTCAATGATCGCGCCGTCGACAACGCGACGCTCTTCAGTTGCTGCATAAACCATCGCAAAATCACACAATTTGTTCACCAATCTTGGAATCCCACGTGAATGTTCATGAATGAGATCAATCGCGTCTGAGGTGAACTCATTGCCAGAACCGCCGACATGATTGAGGCGATGTTGGATATACCCTGCAACGGCCGTGCGATCCAGTGCCCCTATATGATAGGTCGCGGTAACCCGCTGTGCAAACTGGCGCAACTCCGGTCGCATAATCATCTGACGCAGTTCGGGCTGCCCGACCAGAATCAGTTGCAACAACTCATCTTTGTTGGAGTTAATATTGGTTAACATCCGCAACTCTTCCAGTCCTTCGATGCTGAGGTTCTGAGCCTCATCAATCACAAGCACGACGCGGCGTCCGCTCGCGTATTCCTCGATCACATAGTCCTGAAGTTGCTGGAACATCGTCACATACGATCCGGTCAAATCCGCCTGGATCGAGAGTGAATTCAAGACCCACTGCAACAGCTCACCCCGGCCACCTTGCGCGTTTGAGATCAAGCCGAGGGTGATATCATCATCAAGCGCTTGAAGAAGTTTCTGGATCAGCGTCGTCTTTCCGGCACCCACTTCCCCAGTCACAACCGTTATAGGAGCGCGGGTTATTACGCCGAATTCAAGAACAGAAAATGCACGTCGGTGCGCGCGCGACCAGAACAAGAAATCTGGATCGGGCAACAGCGTGAACGGTCGCTCGGTAAACCCGAAGTATTCAACGTAAAGATCGTTACTCGTCATCGTCTCGCTGCTGTTTTAAGGACCTACGCAAAAGAGCGTCGGATCCGAAGTTAACTAGACTTAATGGCTATATCGTGTCGCCGCCACGGCCTTTCTGCAAATTTCTGCCAGAAAGACCAAGCAACGCCGAATCACACGTCACCATCGCATCATTTGGCTTAATCAATCGTCCACGTTTTGTGGACAATCTGTGCAGTTTTTAAGCAATCGTTTACCAAAGCCGTGTTTGAATGTGTCTGCCTCAAGCGTTGATTGAGGCGACATTACGGCCATCAGAAGGCGCTTTCTTGCGGTTTTTCAGGCGTAACATCCAAATGACGGCACGTTAACCAAGGCAGAGAGCTCAGTTAAGCTCATAATACGAATGGAAATCTTCCAATGCTGACCGCAAAATGCTAACAAGTAATAGACCTCGCCTTCCAGTACCTGCTGCTGATTTGTGTCGTGTTTGGGTCTAGTGAGTTTTAGGGGGCCGAAATTGATTCGGTAGCAAGTATGACAGTACATGTGACCAATGTTGCAAATCGCTCTGCTGCGAATGTTGACGCCTTACCGATATCAGGCCCGGTTCAAGCCCATGGGCTGTACCGATCCGGCATTAAGCGTGGTTTTGATCTGGCGCTTGTAATCATCTCCCTACCTTTCGTTATTCCATTTATGGGATTGATCGCCTTGTTGATCGCCTCGGACGGTCACTCGGCACTATTCCGTCAGGAACGAGTCGGCCGCGACGGCCGTCGGTTCACGATTTGGAAATTCCGCACGATGGTGCCTGACGCGGAAGTCATGCTCGAAGCTCACCTTTCGGAAAATCCTGGTGCGCGGCGCGAGTGGAATTCGAAACAGAAACTCGCCAAAGACCCCCGCTGCACCCCGATTGGCCGAATTTTACGCCGGACGTCTCTTGATGAGTTGCCGCAGATCATGAACGTGATAGCAGGTGACATGTCCCTGATCGGACCGCGGCCTATGTTGCCGTGCCAACAGGCGCTTTACCCAGGCCGCAGCTATTACAGTCTGCGCCCCGGAATTACCGGTCTTTGGCAGGTCTCGAAGCGAAATGAGACCGAGTTTGCAGAGCGGGCCTATTATGACGATGCTTATGATCTTAGCATGTCTGCCTGGCAGGACCTGAAGATCCTCGCGAGAACCGTTACGGTCGTTGTCCGTGGAACCGGCTACTGATCTTCTTTTTAATCCCGCAACAGTGAGTTAAATGGGCTGGTTGCGCACATTTGTGTTTGTTAGTGTCGCTCCAATTCGTTTTGAGGAGTTTTTCATGCGGTCTTCCACACTTTCTCGCGGGCTCATTTTGGGTGTCGCTATGGCCTTTCTAGCAGCGTGTGACAACGCCGAGGAACGCGCAGAAGGCCATTTCAATAACAGCCTGGAGCTAATTGAAGCAGGCGATGTTGAGCGCGCACTCGTCGAGCTGAGAAATGTTTTGTCCTTGGACGAGTTTCACGTGGCAGGCCGACGCCTTTACGCTGAAACCGTCCGCGACCGCGGCAACTTTAGCGATGCCTATGCAAATTTCCTGCGCTTAGCCGAGCAAGACCCCGATGACATGGACGCCAAACTCGCCCTAACCGAAATGGCCATTGAGGCGCAAAACTGGGAAGAAGCCGAGCGTCATTCTGAAAGCTTGATCGCGGCAAGTGTGCAGCTGGACGGTGTGGAAGTCATCGACCTCGTGATGCAATTCCGCAAGGCAGCGCTCGCCGAAGACACTGAGACAATGCGCAGCCTCACCCGTGACGCGATCGCGCTCACCGAGACGTATCCCGAAGATGTTACACTTTTGCGGATCATCATCGAAGGCCTGTCGCGCGAAAGCCGCCTCGAAGAGGCCATACAGTTCGTGGACCGCGCCATAGCGATCGAAAAAGACTCTCAGCTCTACTATGGCATGAAGTCTTCCATTCTTGCACAGCTTGAAAACTTCGATGCCCTCGAAGAGCATTTGCGCATGACTGTTATCGCATTTCCCGAGGACACTTTAAGCAAAGGCTCTCTGGTGCGGTTGTTGACTGCGCTTGGGCGCCCTGAACGCGCGGAAGAATTCCTGCGTGAGCAAATCGCGGCAACGGACGATAGCCTTGACTTACAGATCGCTTTGATCGGCTTCATTCGCGAAGTAAACGGCCCCGAGGCCGCGCTGGCAGAAATTGAAGCTTCTGTAGGACGTTACGAAGACAACGCTATTTTGAGGGCGCTGCGCTCGGGCATTCTGTTCGATTCCGGCGACCGGGAAGGCGGGATCGCTGAAATGCAGTCCATCATTGACACAGCCGCCCCCGAAGATGACCGCGCAAGCGACTTCAAAGTCACGCTTGCCCGCATGCTGATCACCAACGGAAACGAGATTGGCGCCCGCCAGCTTGTGGAGGAGGTTCTTGCGCAGGACCCATCACAGGTTTCGGCTTTGAAGCTTAGTGCTGGCTGGTTGATTGAAAGCGATCAAGTGGGGGAAGCTATCAATGCGCTTCGCCGCGCGCTGGACCAGGCCCCCCAGGATGCGGAAACCATGACGCTCATGGCGCAGGCTCACCAACGCGCCGGCGAAACAGAATTGGCACAAGATATGCTGTCTCTTGCCGCCGAGGCCTCGGGTTATGCTCCGGACGAAACGATCCGCTTTGCACAGACACTGATTGCAGTTGACCGTTTGCGCCCCGCCGAAGACGCCTTGGTCAGGGCGCTTCGCCAGACCCCAGCCGATACCGCGCTTCTTCAAGCGCTTGGCGAGGTTTATCTGCGCTCTCAGGACTGGCCGCGAGCCCTTCAGGTGGAATCCACGCTGCGTAGAAACGGCGACAACCGCGCCGTCGGCATAGCTGACTCACTCCGTTTGCAAGTCCTTTCGCGCCGCGATGGGCGAGACCAGGCCATTGCCGAACTTGAAAATATGGCGCGCGGCGCTGATGCTGGTGTCTCTGCGCAAGTTGCTCTTTTGCGCGAAAGACTGCGCGCCGGGGAACGTGACATGGCGCTTCAAATCGCCAATGACATCGTCGCCTCGCAGCCAGACAACCCCCGAATAGCGATGGTCCTCGGCGGTGCCCAGCTTGCACTTCGCGACTACGAAGATGCTGAAACGACGTTCCAAAATCTGACCAAGGCGGCTCCCAACTTTGAAAACGCCTGGATACAGCTGATGCGTGCTCAAAGCTCTCAAGGTCGACTGGATGCGGCACGGTCCACATTGGATGCCGCCTTGGAAGCAAGCCCCGACGCCCCTAACCTCCTATGGGCAAAAGCCACATTCCTTGAGCGTGCAAACGATATCGATGGAGCGATCGAGATCTACGAGGCACTGTACGAACAGGATTCTGGAATTCTCGTCGTGGCCAACAATCTCGCAAGTCTTTTGGCCACTTACAAAACTGACGTGGCCAGCCTTGAACGCGCCTTCGCCATTGCCCGCCGCCTGCGTGGCACAGAAGTGCCGCCGTTTCAGGATACCTACGGCTGGATCCTTCATCGCCGTGGCCAGTCAGAAGAGGCCGTCGAGTATCTGGAGCCGGCTGCGCGGGCCTTGACCAATGACCTGATTGTCCAATTCCATCTGGCCAGCGCCTACGAGGCCTTGGGTCGCACAGAAGACGCCGCCGCCGCCTACCAGCGTGCGATCGATCTGGGTGTTGAAAGTGACCCGCGCCCGCAGGTCGCATTGGCGCAAACTGCCGTCGAGCGATTGTCTGCAGGGGCCGCGACCGAATAGCAGGGCATGTAGCCCTTTGAACACAACGCGTTAAGGGATGTAATCGAACACGATTTGGCGCTTTGAATGCAACGTGAAGAGTTCCATACTGTTGGGGACGTAGTTTTTGGGGGTGAATAAGATGAAAACTCTGGTTTTAGCTATCATAGCGTGCGTGGCGGCAACTGTCGCTTTTGCGCAAAGCCAATACAGTATCCGCAGCGGTGATACGCTTGCGGTCGAAGTCCTTGAGGATCCATCCCTCAACAGGTCCCTGCTTGTGTTGCCAAATGGCACAATCACCTTCCCCTTCGCGGGGAGTGTGCAGGCCGGTGGTCAGTCACCCGATGCAGTAGCCGGTGCGATTGCGTCCAGGATTTCGTCAAACTTCGCCTCTGAGCCAACCGTTTTCGTAACGGTCCAGTCGCTTCGCCCACGGGTCGAGGCCCAGGCACCGCAAATCGGTCCTACCATCGACGTCTACATGTTGGGCGAAATTGGCGCGCCCGGCCTCAAGCGGATCGAGCGTGGTACAACTGTGCTTCAAGCCCTTGCAACATCAGGTGGCTTCACGCGTTTCGCTGCAACAAAACGCATCCTGCTGCGCCGCTCGAATATATCAACCGGCGAGCAAACCGTGTCACGCATCAACTATAAAGCTATCGCCAGTGGTGCTTCGGTAGGATCAGACATTGTTCTTGCTGACGGTGATGTTATCATTGTTCCTGAAAGACGCCTATTCGAGTAGAAAATATGAAAATATCGCGACCGGGACGACTAACAACTGCCGCCCTTTCGCTTGCAGCGATGACAGCGGCGCCTGTGCTGGCACAAGACGGGACCGGTGTCCGTGGAAACTTATCGTTCTCGACTGGCCTAGAGGTCAGCGACAACCCTTCGCTTGCGACACCGCCCGACGGCACGACGCTTACAAGCGTGACCAACTTGGGCTTTTCCGTCTCAAGCGAAACACGGGTAGATCGCTTTAGTTTCAGCGTGGGCGCGGGCATAGAAGGCAAAGATGGTGGCGCGACAACGGAAGCCGACGCTTTGGATGTTCGGCGCTCGAACATAGCGCTTGGCTACACCAGAGAAGGCATAAATTCACGCCTGTCCCTTTCCGGGCGATATGATGAAGCAAACCTCGATGATGACGTCTTCGGTTTTTTCATTGATGGCGTTTTTGATCCCGACGCGTTGATCGTCGAAGGCGGAACGCGCAAACGCACCCAATTCTCAGCTGATTTCTCAACAGGGATAGATGCACCCTTCGGCGTCGATCTTTCCCTTGGTCTGTCTTCAAATGATTTCGTCGATACAGTCGACGATGAACTCACCGACAGTGATGCCCGGCGCTTAAGCGCAATCGCGCGCTTCAGCATCAATCCGTCAACGACAGCCCGCTTGACAGGTAGATACAATCGAACCGACGTTGACGACTTGGACGAAACCCGGCGCACTCAGTCAATTGGTGCTGGCGTCACAACACAAATCAATACCGGCCTCGAGATATCAGCTGATTTGTCGCTTGATACGGCCGAAACGCTTAACGGGGCCGACACCGACAAACGAGATGGCGTCGGCCTTAGCTTTGGCGTCAGCCAACCGCGTCCAGACGGAGCAATTTCGCTCAACCTTTCCAGCCAGATTGACAACAGCGGCCGCCGCACAAGCATTAATGTAAGCCGCGACTTCGAGCTGCCAACTGGTGGTTTGTCTTTATCGCTTGGTGTTGT
>NZ_CALJXO010000186.1:0-17225 GCF_937988555.1 uncultured Boseongicola sp.
GACCCGGAATGGGCGTTGATCGCGCCGATGATGCCGCCGGCCAAGAAAACGGGTCGACCGCGTACGACACGTTTGCGCGACGTGTTCGATGCGATCCTCTACATTGCAACGACCGGATGCCAATGGCGCATGTTGCCCAACAAATCCCGATTCAACGCAACACCCGCCACAAGCGCCCCTATCGCGGAGCGATTTAGTGCTTGAGCCCAACCCAGTAGTTGGTTCAAGCTGCAATATCTCTCGTAAAGTGCTGAAACCGGTTATTCGCAGCGGACGCGTGCCGAGCACGCCATGACTTTGGAAGCCGACAGCAGCCAGGTTAAATGTTTGAAATAACTCTGCGGTGCTGCGCGATCGAACGAAGTCCATTTTTAATCAAGCGCTGCCTCGGAAAAACTGGCTCATAGTG
Source organism: uncultured Boseongicola sp. (assembly GCF_937988555.1). Lineage (NCBI taxonomy): Bacteria > Pseudomonadati > Pseudomonadota > Alphaproteobacteria > Rhodobacterales > Paracoccaceae > Boseongicola > uncultured Boseongicola sp. Next base: position 410 of record NZ_CALJXO010000186.1, read on the forward strand.
ATCGGAATGCCTATGCGGCAGCATTTGTCTGACCAAAATCAAAAGACCGGGAGAGATAGTATCTCTGAGTCAAACCAACAAGGCTTTGGCTTTCTCAGGGCTCAATCGCTCAGGGCGGTTGCAAGTTGTTGTCATATCAATCCAGGTGCGCTCATCGGCCGAACGGAGGATCGCCGTCATGATCTCAACAACGTGGGTCGCAAGTTCAAGGCTACAGCGATGAGGCCGATCTTCCGCGATCGCCGCCGCCATTTCTGCCAGCCCCGAACAGCGATAATTGGCGCGACCAATGCCTCGGCCATCTTCCATGTTTTCGATCCCGAAGGGATGACCCTGCGAAGCAACTTCAGCCACACTGTCTCCCTGCTCTGCAAGAAGCACATCCCCTCCGAAGAAGTTCGGATCGGGCACATAAAGTGATCCCTTGGTGCCATAGAGCTCCATATTTTTATGCCGATGCGCCCACACATCCCAACTTGCACCCAGTGTAATCAGGGCGCCGTTTGCGAACTCCAACACCGCGTGAATGTTTGTTGGCGTTTCTACCGGCACAGTTTCGCCAAGGCGCGGACCGTTGCCAATTATCCGGGTTTTGGAGCTGGCAGATGCCATGGCAGACACGGTTTTCACAGGGCCAATCAACTGCACCAGGTTGGTCACATAGTAAGGGCCTAGATCAAGGATCGGACCTCCGCCCGGTTGAAAAAAGAAATCTGGATTTGGGTGCCAGGATTCCATGCCGGGCGACATCACGTGGCATGTCCCGCCGATGATCTCGCCAACCATTCCCTCGTCGATAGTTGAACGCGCCAATTGGTGTGCGCCGCCCAGAAATGTGTCCGGCGCGGATCCGACGCGAAGCCCTTTTTTCGCTGCAAGCTCACGAAGGGCCTCGCCTTCTTCAAGCGTCAATACAAATGGCTTCTCAGAATACGCGTGCTTCCCGGCTTCAAGGATCTGCCTTGTCACCTCAAAGTGCGCCGCCGGTATTGTCAGGTTCACGATGATCTCGATATCGCTGGCTGCCAAAAGCCCATCGACCGTTTCCGCTCGAACCGAGAATTCCTCCGCGCGGGCCACGGCTGCATCCATATTCAGATCGGCGACCGCCAGCACGTTGATCGAACGGAACAAAGGCGCAAGTTTCAGATATGAGAAAGCAATGTTCCCGCACCCAATTATTCCAACTCCAAATTTCTTCATTATAAGTCTTCCTCAAAACGCCTTAACACTCGCCAACGAGCGTGTGGCCATGCGTTTGTGATCACTTGGGTTGTCGTGTTCGACGACATACCGGTTCACACCTGCCGCATCCATTGCAGGTTTGATGGCCGCCCAATCCAATGAGCCGTAACCGACATCCGCCCAGCCGTCTTCATCGGCATTTTCACCTTTTGGGGCAACATCCTTTACATGCGTCGCAACGATACGGCCGGCATACTTACTCAGCCACGCGACAGGGTCCTCGCCACTGACATGAACCCAGGCAATATCAAGCTCGAGTTGAATATTCTCAGATGCCTCGGCAATGATATCGAGTGGCATTTGACCCTCGACAGGCTCCAGCTCGAATTCGTGATTGTGCCACGCAAACTCCAGACCGGCAGCCACAATTGGCTCACTCATCTTCGCAAGTCTGGCCGCGAATTCCTTCCAGCCGGCGAGAGTCGTCGGGCGATTTTCTGCGGCAAGATAAGGTGCAATGACAGTGCTGATCCCCAATGCCCGTGCGATCTCAATCACTCTCTCAGAGTTGCTCTCAATGAGATCGGGGGCAAAGTGTCCTGTTGGCATTGTCATTCCATGCGCCGCCAAGAGCGCCTGTGTCTTGGCCAAATCCTCATAGTGCGGGCCAACACCTTCGACTTCCTTGTAGCCTGCATCCGCAAGCATTTTGAACGTCTCGCTCGTATCCCAGTTTCGCGAGGAATAGAGTTGGTAAGATATGCGGGGCATAGTAAGTCCTTGAAATAATTAACGTTCGCAGAAAACCAGGCCGGGTCGCAAACGGCCTGAGACGGTCTTATCAGAGGCGTAACTCGGATTTCAAATCGAACAACGAGGCCATTGCCGGGTTGATTCCGATCCGCAGTTTCTCCCCAACAGAAACGCGTGACTGACCGTCCATTCTGACGCGGAAGTGCTTTCCTGCGACCTTGCAATCAACAAGCGTATCTGACCCCGTGGGTTCGATCAGGCTAATCTCAACGTCGACCTGGAATGGGGCGTTTCCGACAAGTTCGCCGGTGACCACATGCTCGGGTCGTATGCCAATCGTCGTATCGCCGTTCACAGGTCCACCGCCTGCAAACGCATACCGCTCAAGCGGGATCACAAGGTCACCGACGTGAAATGCGCCTTCGTTGATCTTGCCCTCAAGGAAATTCATCGACGGTGAGCCAATAAAGTCAGCAACATACTTGTTGACCGGACGACCATAGATCTCGTCCGGAGACCCCAGCTGCATGATCTGGCCGCCCCGCATGATGGCAATGCGATCTGCAAGCGTCATCGCCTCAATCTGGTCATGTGTCACGTAAATCATCGTATTTTGGAGGCTGTGGTGAAGACGTTTGATCTCTACACGCAAATCGGCGCGCAGCTTCGCATCAAGGTTTGAAAGCGGTTCATCGAATAGAAAGACGTCGACATCGCGTACCAATGCACGGCCAATCGCGACGCGCTGTCGTTGGCCACCGGACAGAGCGGCAGGTTTTCGCTTCAAGAGCGGCTCTATCTGAAGGACTTCGGCCGCACGCTTTATGCGGCTTTCGATCTGCGATTTCGGGAGCTTGGCATTTTTCAGTCCGAAGGAGAGATTCCCCTCAACGGTCATCTGCGGATATAACGCGTAGGACTGGAAAACCATGCCTATGCCGCGTTCAGACGGCTCGGCCCAGGTCACATTTGTCCCATTGATATGAATCTGTCCGCCACTGACGTCCAGAAGTCCGGCAATGCAGTTAAGTAAAGTTGATTTACCGCAGCCGGATGAGCCAAGCAGTACAAGAAATTCCCCTTTACCAATTTCCAGATTGAGGTCTTGCAGGACTTTGATTGCGCCGAATTGAAGGTCGAGATTCTTAATTTCAACTGAATTTGTCATGAGATCAGCCTTTGACTGCGCCGGCAGCAATGCCGCGTACGAAAAGTTTTCCAGAGACGAAGTAAATGGTCAGAGGCACTAGACCTGTTAATATCGTCGCCGCCATGTTGACGTTGTATTCCTTCACGCCCTGCGAGGAGTTCACGATGTTGTTGAGCGACACCGTCATGGGATAGCTCTCGGGGCCGGTGTAAACGACACCAAAGAGGAAATCATTCCAGATACCAGTCACTTGCAGGATCATCGCAACCGTGAAAATTGGTAAAGACATCGGCACCATGATGCGGAAGTAAATGCCCCAAAATCCTGCACCGTCTACGCGCGCCGCCTTGAATAACTCCTCGGGAAGCGATGAGAAGTAGTTCCGGAACAAGAGCGTCAGGATGGGCATTCCAAAGACCGTGTGAACGATCACCAAGCCCGTCAGGGACCCGTAAAGTCCGATTTCGCGCAACATTATCACGATCGGATAGAGCATCACTTGATACGGAATGAACGCGCCGAAGATCAGGATAGTGAAGAAGACATTGGCTCCTTTGAACTTCCAGTTGGCGAGCGCATATCCATTCACCGAGGCAATGATGATCGACAGGATCACCGAAGGAATTGTGATGCGAACCGAGTTCCAGAAGCCAGTGCTTAACCCATCACAAGTCAGACCTGTGCAGGCCTGAGACCACGCTTTGACCCAAGGCTCGAAGGTGACCTCAAGGGGCGGCGCAAAGATATTGCCCATGCGGATTTCCGGCATGCCCTTTAGCGATGTCACAATCATAATATAAAGGGGCAGCGCGTAATAAAGCGTGACCACAAGCAGTGTCCCGTAAAGGAAGATATTGCGCCGAGAGAAGGCCTTCGTGGGCTTGGGTCCATGCGGACCTGTAAAGGTATGAGATGTTGTATCAACCACGGTTCTTCGAGCCTCCGAATTCGAGAAATGCCCAAGGGATGACAACCAGCGCCACCGTCACCAGCATCATTGTAGAAGCCGCAAAGGCCTGGCCGAGATTGTTGGCCTGGAACATCATGTCGTAAACGTATTTGGCCGGAACCTCAGTTGCGATACCGGGTCCACCTCCGGTTTGCGCGACAATCAGATCGTAGATTTTGACGATCCCCGTTACCACAAGCACCAGCGTGGTGATGAAGACCGGGCGCATCATTGGGATGACGATAAATAGATATGTCTTCCACGACGGAATTCCGTCGACCCGGGCCGCCTTCCAGACGTCCTGATCAATACCGCGCAAACCTGCGAGCATCAGCACCATGACAAGGCCACTCCCTTGCCAAAGGCCCGCAATCAGAATGCCGAAAATCGCAATCTCGGCGTTGTAGAGCGGGTCGAAAGTGAACGTCTCCCAGCCCCAGCCGCGGACGATGTTCTGAACACCGAACTCGGGGTTCAATATCCACTGCCACACCAGGCCCGTAACCACAAAGCTGAGAGCATATGGATAAAGAATGACTGTGCGGATCGTATTCTCAAAACGGATTTTCTGATCAAGAAGCGCGGCTAAAATGAAGCCAATCACAAACACCAAGATCAGCATCGAAAACCCGTAAATCGCCAGATTTTCAATTGAGATCATCCATTTTCTGGTGTCCCACAACCGCTCGTACTGGTCGAGTCCGACCCACTTGAGACGCGGCAAAAGGCCTGAACCGGTGAAGCTGTAAACGATAGTCCAAGCTGTTCCGCCGACAAACACAAAAAGCGCGGTCACGATCATTGGGATCGCTGCAATCTTTGCTGATTTGTTGCGAAATAACTGATTTGGGCGTGTAGAAGCCATCTGCTTCCCCCCTTTGCCAATCAGAGATCCGTAGATGTCGGCCTGCCACTCACAGCAGGCCGACACGCGATGGTTTGCTTACTCAGCGCGCTCGATAATCTTCACGAAGTCCACCTGCGCATCTGCAGCACTGATAGAAGCGTCCGCAAAAAACTCGGTGAAGAGCGTGTTGATCTGGTTCGTCGTGTCCGACGTGAGCAGCATGTTGGTGTCAGGCAACAGTGCGCCATCCGCCAGCAGGGCGAGGCCCTTCTGCATGCAGTCATTGGCCGAGGAAAGGTCGATATCGCCTCGTACCGGCAGCGAGCCCTTCTTCAGATTGAACGCAACTTGAGTTTCTGGCTTCAGCATCAACGCGGCCAGTTCGGACTGTGCAGCAATCTGCGCGTCATCAGACAGAACCGGGAAGTAGAACGCGTCGCCGCCTGTTCCCAGAAGTTCGGTCACGCCGAGACCCGGCAGACAGCTATAGTCTTCGCCTGCGACTTGCTCGGCAACGGCAAATTCGCCCTGTGCCCAGTCGCCCATGATCTGACCACCGGCTTGTCCGGTGATGACCAGGTTGGTCGCGTCATTCCAGTTCTGAACTGTGGACGTTGACGACATGTCGCGGGCGTCAGCTGCCGCCGAAAAGACACGTGCAACTTCCGCGCCAGCCGCAACTTCGGCATTTTTGTCGCCGTAAACTGACAGATAGATTTCGCTTGGGACCAGTGCTGCAAACATCACGTTGAACGCGCCGGATTGCTGCCAGCCCTGCTGACCCATCGCCAGCGGCGTCTTTCCGGCATCTGCCAATGCTTGCGATGCCGCAACGAATTCATCCCAGTTCGTAGGGACACTCACGCCCACATCTTCATATGCTTTGTGCGAAACCCATAGCCACTGCCATGAGTGGATGTTCACAGGCGCGCAATAGATGCGACCGTCAACGGTGCACGCATTGAGAAGCGTGGATGGGTTTACGATGTCCTTCCAACCCTCAGCTTCTGCAATATCAGTGATGTCGCGCAGCAGCCCTGCTTCGATCAGCTCTTCTGCCTGACGTCCGTGGTTAAATTGAAAGGCGCCCATCGGGTCACCACCAGTTAAACGGCTCACCATGACAGCACGCGCGGACTCGCCGCCTGCGATCGCAGCATCAACCCAAGTGTTGCCGGTGGCGTCAAAGGCTGCCGCAAACTCTTGGACCGCAGCGGCTTCACCACCAGACGTCCACCAGTGCATCACCTCCAGTTCAGTGGCAGATGCGCTGGACGCGGCCACTATTGCGGTCGCTGCAAGTAATTTGGAAGTTCGATTCATGTTTGTTCCTCCCTATGACTGAATCGTTTCAGAAATTTCTATATCGATTTAGTTTCTGCTTGCAAGCATTTTCTGTTAGTGCCTAAACTGGGGTGTGCTCTGGCACTGACAAACGATACATATGGCGAAAGAAATGAAGTGCGCCCTGCAGCCCTTGCTGCCTAGATGCTTGGAGTGGCCGGATGAAACGCATCGCGTCCGAAATGGCAAAGGCAAACGACGACGATATTCGTCGGCTGGTGGATTCCAGTGAAACGCCTACGCTCAAAACCATATCGAGAATTAGCGGAATGGCTGTCGCGACGGTGTCGCGCGCCCTGAGCGATGCGCCAGATATCGGAAACGACACCAAGGACCTTGTTCAAAGAATTGCACGAATTATCGGATATGTTCCGAACCGCGCCGGGGTGCGCCTGCGAACCGGCCGCACGAACGTGATCACGCTCGTCCTTCCTGCCGAGGGCGACGTGATGACCAACGCCGCAAAGCTGACAAGCTCAATCGCCGGCGAATTGCGCAACACGCAGTTTCACCTCAATATTCTGCCGTGGTTTCCTGACGAGGATCCTTTGCGGCCCATAAAATACATCGTTGAAACCCATTCATCCGATGCCGTCATTTTCAACATGACCGAACCAGAGGACGCCCGCGTTGCATATCTCCTGGAGAAAAACTTCCCTTTTGCCACGCATGGGCGGACGAACTGGTGCGAAAAGCATGCCTACTATGACTACGACAACACAGCCTTCATAAGCGATGCGTTGAAACGGCTGAAAACCCGCGGGCGCGAAAACGTCCTCGCCGTCCTGCCTCCGTTGAGCCAATATTATGCACAAGACATGGTGCGAGGTCTGGAACAATACGCCGGTCCCCTTAGCATCCGTTACCACATCTCAAAAAACGTCAACAGCGACCAACCATCGGACGACATACGCCATTGGGTGACCCGCAGGCTTAAGCAGTCCCCCGAGATCGACGCGATTATCTGCTCGTCGTCGAAAGGAGCCATCGCGGCCATCGTTGCCGTTGAGAAGCAAGGTCGCGTTCTAGGTGGAGATATTGACGTCTACACCAAGGAAGTCGCACCAATTCTCAAAACGTTCCGTGAAAACATCATTGTCGAGCTTGAAGATGTTGGAGATGCGGGGCGCTTTTTGGCTAAGGCCGTCAAACAGCAGCTCCAGCATCCGGACCAAAAGTTGATGCAACATCTGTTTGTTCCCGGCGGAATGTCGGCTTGAGAGACAATTTTCATAGACAGTGACGGGCCGTCACAAGTCAATGCGCTAAGATGTTAACAGACTTTTACCAATTTGAGCTCACGCTCAAATTTGAGAGACGCACCCAATCGGACTGGTTGGCCAATGGCGGTCTTGTCCCGCAACTGAGACATCGAGAGTGGGCGCAGCGGAACAAGCCGGACCTCATCTCGGCCAGCGATAACCGTCAATTCCGCCAAATGGCCAAGGGTCTCAACTGGGCGCGTTGAATGCCAAATTGAACAGTCCATCCCGATCAGATGACAAAAAAAGTTGACGTGGCGTAAGATACTCTGAAACGCGCTTTCACCACAGAATATCAGGGAGGACTATCATGCATTATTTTTCAACAACGGCAGCCATTTCCGCAGGACTTCTGATCGGTTCGCTCGCGGCAGCACAGGACGTCGTCTGGACGCTCGAAGGCCTCGAAGCACCCGAGAGCGCGCACTTTGACGAGGCGCGAGACGCTCTCTACGTCTCCAACATCAACGGCGAGCCAACAGCCAAGGACGGCAACGGATACATCTCTCGGGTTAGTCCCAACGGACAGATGCTGGAGGCGAAATGGGTCACCGGGCTGGACGCACCCAAGGGGTTGGTAAGCGACGGCGCCACCCTTTACGTGAGCGATATCGACCGACTGGTCGCTATCGATATTGAAGCAGGTGAAATTTCCGGGACATGGCCTGCCGAAGGTGCGATCGTTTCTCAACGACACGGCGCTCGATGCAGCGGGCCGGGTCTATGTCTCGGACATGATCGCCCAAAAGATCCATGTTCTGGCTGACGGCGATTTCTCTGTGCTCGCGGAAGGCGATGTGCTCCAGCACCCCAACGGTCTCAGCATGCGTGATGGCCAGCTGCTCGTCGCACCATGGGGCCTCGATTTACAGCAAGATTTCACCACGAAGACAGGTGGGCATCTTATAACTGTGGACGTCGAAACCGGTAGTGTCGCACCCTTGGGGTCGGGCGATCCCGTAGGGAACCTTGACGGGCTAGAACCAGACGGCGACGGCAATTGGATTGTGTCGGACTGGATCGCCGGGGCCGTCTACCGCATCGCCGATGATGGGAACAAAGAGTTACTTCTCAACCTCGACATGGGCAGCGCTGACCTCGAATACATTCCCGATCAGTCCCTGTTAATTGTGCCGATGATGCTCAACAACACGCTTGTTGCCTACCGGATAGAGCAGGCTCTTCTAGGCGGGCACTTTTTGTCAACCGGCGAACTGAAAAGACAGGGGCACCATTGGGCGACGACTTCAGTTTCTGTGCCGTCATTCCGCACCTGTGCGGAATGACGGCACCGAGCCCGAAGTGACTGATGCTGCAGCCAAGACCAGTGTCTGCTATGCGTCCAATCAGAACTATAGGCTTCCCAACCGCAGGATTTCACTGCGCGTTTCACTTGCCATATTGCGGAGCCAAGCGGCAAATCTTTGCACTTGGGGTCTCTTTGCGGCATCAGGTCGAATCTGCATCCTGTAGGGGTGTGGTGCAGTAAGGTGCTGAGACGCAGGAAATGGATTGACGATCGAACCTTTCTCTAAATCGCTCAGTACCAAGGACAGGCCACATACCAGAAAACCCACGTTCTGCCGCACCGCCTCTAACGCAACCCGAGCATTTGGATAATGAACGCCGCGATCTGGGCCGCTTTCGCGATGGCCGAATTTCTGGAACCACTCAACCCACCCAGGATGATCCAAGTTATCACGCTGTACTTTCAGGTGCAGTAGCGGCATTCCTTCCATCTGTAGGACAGGGTCCCAATCGGCAATGCGGCGCGGGTTGTCGGGACCGGTTACGGGCAAAAAAGCGTCGGTGAACAGTGGCTCACCAGATCCTTCTCCGTAGTCGATCCGTATATCAGGCGCGCCCAATCTCAGAGGAACGTCTCCCGCCCCGTTTATGCAAAACAAGATGTTAGGATGTGCTTCACGGAAGGCGTCAATACGCGGTGCCAACCAAAGCTCAGCCCAATCTGGATCTGCAACTATCTGTATTTCGCTGACGCGTTGAAAATCGAGTGTATCAGTCACCCGCTCCAGCGCGGCAAAGGCTAGCTGCAGATCAGAAAGAGCGTGCTCAAGCTGAGGCGTCGGCTGCAATCCAGATCGCCCCCTCAGCAAGAGATCGGCACCTAGAAAGTCTTCCAACGTCCGGACGCGCTGCCCTACTGCGGCTGGCGTGATGCCAAGCGTGTCCGCCGCAGCTTTTAGTGACCCCTTACGGATAGATAATTCGACTGCTTGGAGCGATTTTAGATGCGTTAAGGTGACCATTAGTAAAGTTTACCTTTATCTTACAAAATTTCAACAGTTATTGATAAGGAAAATCTTTATCAAGCTAAAGAAAATTGAGTTTTGATTTTAGGCGGCGGTCATGCACGGTCATGGAGCGACCTCATTTGGACCAGCAAAAGGAGATAGATGAAATGGACCGCTTTATAATCGAACGTGACATTCCAGGTATCGGCGAGTTTTCCCTGACCGAGCTCTGCGGCGCTGCACGGGCGTCAAATCAGGCACTTGCCGCTATCGGTCCCAGCATCCAGTGGCAGCATTCTTATGTGGCGGCAGGGAAAACGTTCTGTGTCTATCTTGCCGAGAGCGAGGAAGATATCAACAAACATGCAGAGCTGAGCGGCATTCCCGTGTCGAAGATCACGAAGGTTTCTCAGATCATCGATCCCTTGACGGCAAACAACTAAGCATCCAGCATCTTTAAAAGATACCGGCGACGATTTGCTAATGTTCGTCGGTTCTTTTCTTCTGATAGGGCAGACTCTGTACGCCCGGAGACTCCAAACTGATAAATTTGTTTGAGAACGAAGAACGACCGTCTTCTGAAAGTGGCCGTTGGCACGGTCGCAAAGAAGGCTCACTTTGTCCGCAACTCGGTCATTGCCGCATTTTTCGCCAGTGTCTGCTCTGGGTCGAAGCTGCCATTGACGCTGGGCCTGTTGATAGGTCCAGAGCCTAGACTTCCGAATGCCGGAAGCGGGTCGCAGCTGCGACCTTCACCGGTTGTGGAAAGCCAGGGCACGCTTTTATAAGCCCATAGATTGAAGTGCGGCCGATGCCACCAAGGGCTTGTGCGAGCCTGGCTCGCTTCGGCATACCCGTTGCCCCTTTAAAACATCACCCAAGCACCTCGGCCACGGCCGCCGTCAGCTTACCCGCGATTTCATCTGCCTCTGCGTGTGTCAGGCAGAATGGTGGTGCGAAGCCGAGTATATCGCCTTGAGGCATCGCCCGGCTGATGATGCCGCGCGCCATTAGAGCGTTGTTCACCTTTGCGCCGATGGTCTGCCCGGCGTCGAAGAAGGTCCGGCTGTCGCGGTCTTCAACGAATTCTACAGCGCACATTAGGCCTTCGCCTCGAATGTCACCCACATGCGCGTGGTCGCCCAAAGCGTCGCTCAGTGCAGCTTTGAAATAGGCCCCGATTTCGCCGGCATTCTGCACGAGGTTAAGTTCGTCGATCAGCTTAAGGTTCGCAACTCCCGCTGCGGCCCCGATGGGGTGGGCCGAATAGGTCCAGCCATGGCCGATGGGCCCATTTTCATCAGTGCCTTGTTCGAGCACTTTCCACATCTTTTCAGACACGATTGATCCCGAGAGTGGCGCATAGGCTGATGTCAGCCCCTTGGCTATGGTAATGAGGTCTGGCTTGATGCCATAGTGCTCTGACCCGAACATTGTGCCCAAGCGACCAAACCCGGTAACAACCTCATCCGCAATCAAAAGTATGTCGTGCTTGTCCAAAACAGTCTGAACCGCGGGCCAGTAACCTGAGGGCGGCGGGACAAGCCCACCGGTTCCCAAAGCCGGCTCTCCGATAAAGGCCGCGATTGTATCTGCGCCTTCGCGAGCGATCATAGCTTCCAATTCGGCGATGCAATGCGAGACGAAATCCGCCTCCGTCATCGAAAGGTCGGCTCTGCGAAAATAGTAGGGCGCTTCGGTGTGCAGTACTTGGCTGAGCGGCAGGTCGAACTTCTTGTGGAACAGATCCAGCCCGGTAAGCGAGCCGGTCATCAGCCCTGAACCATGATAGCCACGCCAGCGCGAGATAATCTTTTTCTTCGCGGGCCGCCCGAGGATGTTGTTGTAATACCAGACCAGCTTGATGTTGGTCTCATTCGCGTCCGAGCCGGACGTGCCGAAATAGACCTTGGACATATGATCCGGTGCCCGATCCATGATCATCTTGGACAGGGTGATGCTCGCCTCGGTGCCGTGACCTACATACGCATGGTAGTAGGCCAGCGTATGCGCCTGTTCTGCGATAGCCTCTGCGATCTCGGCCCGGCCATAGCCGACATTCACGCAATAAAGCCCAGCGAAGGCGTCGAGAAACCGGTTGCCATCGCGATCCTCTATATGACAGCCCTTACCCCCTGTGATGATCCGCTGTGGGATATTCCCGCGCGCGAATTCCGCAAGATGTGTGGAAGGATGAAAGAAGTTCTCCCGATCCCAATGATCGAGCTGGTCGTTTCTCAGCATGACATCCTCATTTTCTTAGCCCCAATCTCTACAAACATATTTTATTTCCATAAACTCGCGCATTCCTAGCCCCGCGCCTTCGCGCCCGAGCCCGGATTGCTTGGTGCCGCCGAACGGGATCGGGGCACCCGTGACCTTCGTGCGATTGACCGCAACCATTCCAAATTGCAGCGCGCGGCAGACACGGTAGATGCGGCGCGGGTCTTGGCTGTGCACATAGGCGACAAGCCCGTATTCGGTCGCATTGGCGCGCTTGATCACTTCGTCTTCAGTGTCAAACGGTGTGATTGCCGCGACAGGGCCGAACGTCTCTTGCGACATAATCGCCGCATTGTCAGGCACATCGGTCAGAACAGTGGGTTCGTAAAACAACGCGCCAATCGCGTGGCGCTTGCCTCCACATGCAAGTTTCGCACCCTTTGCCAGAGCGTCGGCCACGTGCTCTTCCTGTTTTACCACGGCTCCTTCATTCATCAGAGGACCGATATCCGGATTATCTATGCCTCGTCCGACAGTTAAAGCCTGCGATTTCGCAGTGAATTTGCGGCAGAAGTCCTCGTAAATGGGGCGATCAACATAGATGCGGTTGGCACCCAGGCAGTCCTGACCTGACGTCGCAAACTTGGCTTTGATTGTTTCGCTGACGGCAGCGTCCAGATCGCAACCTTTGAAAACGATAACGGGTGCGTGGCCGCCAAGTTCCATCACCAATTTTTTTACCGTAGCGGCGCTGTCACGGTAGAGAATTCGACCGACTTCTGTTGATCCCGTGAAGGAAAGAGCGCGCACACGGCTGTCTGCGGTCCACGGCGGAACAACTGTCGACGCTTTGCCAGTGACGACATTGAAAACGCCTGCTGGAATGCCGGCACGTTCTGCAAGCTCGGCAAGTGCGGTGGCCGAAAATGGGGTTTCAGACGATGGGTGCGCCACGATCGTACATCCCGCAGCCAACGCCGCCGCTGCCTTGCGCGTCAACATAGCGGTCGGGAAATTCCAAGGCGTGATCAGTGCGACAACACCGATGGGTTCAAGCCACACCTCCACCTCTGCATCGGGCAAATGGCTGGTCACACCCTCAATATTCGGACGCTTGGCCTCTTCGGAATAATATTCCACAAACGCAGCTGCGTAGTCGATCTCTCCGAGTGCTTCAGAGAGCGGTTTGCCCTGTTCGGCGACCATGATTCTGGCAAGGTCTTCCTTGGAGTCCAGCATCAGATCAAACCAGCGGCGCAGGAGTTGTGAGCGGTCCTGCGGCAGCATCGAAGACCGCGTTCGAAATGCGTCCTGAGCAGCATCCACTGCTTTCGCACTGTCCTTGCCATCCAGTTTGGCCACATCTCCTAAGCGGGCGCCGTCCGAGGGGTCTGTCACCGCAAAGGTTGCGCCAGACTCCGCGGCGACCCAGCGACCGTCGATATAGGAAAAGTTTCTGAGCAGCTTCGGATCTGATAGGTCTACGCCCTTGGGGCTTTCGAGCTGAGCGGTGATGGGCATGATGTATCCTGTGATCAACGGGACTCGGCTCGACTTTAGCTTATAGAACACAGACAGTTTTTTTGAATTTCGTGGCTTGGACAGCGGATTTTTCTGTTTTTGCCGCGCGAACGTCTTATTCGCTCTGTTGTCCCAGTAAATGCGCCAGCGCGGGCGCAGCGGACTTCACCTCCTTGGTGACGACATATGTGAAGTAGCGCTTTAACCCGACTTTCGCTTCGAGCAATTCATCAATCATGCGTTGGTAACTGTTGATATCCAGGGTCACAACTTGCATCAAATAGTCGACGCCGCCGCCTATTGCCCAACATCCCGTGACCTCCGGATATTTTTCGATCGCGTTCTCAAAGATGCGAAAGTTCTCCGCGCGATGTGACTCCAGCTCAAGGACAACAAAGATGACGACATGGACAGACAGACGCACAAGATCAATCTCAGCATGATAGCCCTTGATGAGCCCGGCCTTTTCCAGTCGTTTTATCCTCTCCCAGCAAGGTGAGGGCGAGAGGTTAACACGGCGTGCCAACTCGGATTTTGAGATGCGCCCCTCGGATGTGAGGACCTCGAGTATTCGTATGTCACGTGGATCAAGAGCTATCGCCATGACGCAGCTACGCTCCTTGAATTGATCTTGTCAAATGTCAGAATTCTGGCCTATATTGAATCATGGCAATTTGGCCGCCAGATCGAGAAAGCCTTACACGTCCGGTTTATCATTCCCTCGCGCAATGTCTTGTTCGCGCGCTTGAGGCGGGAGAGATCAAGTCTGGAACGAAGTTGCCAACGCATCGGGCACTGGCATTCGAACTTGAGATAAGTGTCCAGACCGTCAGCAGGGCCTATGAGGAATTGGCGCGCCTCGGTGTGATTTCAGGGCATGTCGGCCGAGGCAGCTACGTTCTGTCAAATCCAACTGAAGCGCAGCTGCCGTGGCAGCGCCCTGCGGATCATGAAGACGTAATCGACTTATCAATGTTGGTTCCAGTGTTCGATGAGATCCATGCGAGCCACATCGCTCATTCTCTGAAGGAGATGGGTGAGAATCTTCCATACGATGCAGTATTTTCATTCCGACCGCGTAAGGCGCTGATTGGCCATAGCGCGCATGCGCGCAACTGGCTGGTTAAATGTGGCGTGCAGGTTGATGGGCGAGACGGGATACTTCCGACAAACGGCAACACCTCGGCAATGACCTGCGCTCTCATGACGGCAGCCATGCCCGGTGACGTAGTGGTCGCCGAAGAGATGGGGCACCATACCATGGTTTCTTTAACCTCCATACTCGGCTTGAAGCTCTCAGGTCTGGCGATGGATGCTGAGGGTATCTTGCCTGAAGCCTTTGAACGCGCGTGCGTGAATGGGCCGGTCAAGGTGTTGAGTGTCCTGCCTGCAGGATTGGGCCCAACAGCAGCGGTTATGGGGATGGAGAGGCGAAAAGCGCTTGTTTATATCGCAAGAAAGCATTCTGTTTGGATTATCGAAAATGATGCTTGGGGGCCGCTGCAACCAGACCGTACGCCGCCTATTGTGACGCTGGCGCCAGAGCGAACATTTTACTTTACGGGTATGTCGAAGTGCATACTTCCAGGCCTACGCATTGCCTGGCTGGTAATTCCGCAGTCAAAGGTCCACGCCGCGCGTAGCCGCCACCTCGTGACAAACTGGATGGCAACACCACTGATCGCTGAGATCGCCAGCCGCTGGATTAAAGATGGCACCGCAAACGAGCTATTGGAGTGGCAGAGAACGCAACTGGGGCGACGCAACCAGATTGCCGCCAAGATCCTTCAAGACATTCCCTACAGCGCCTCTCAAAACGGAATGCATGTTTGGTTGCCGTTGCCAGATCGCTGGCGAGAGGACGACTTTGTCGCTCTCGCGCGCCATGACGGAGTGGCAGTCGCGGCAGGTTCGAACTTCGCTGCTGAGGGGTTAAGTATTCCACCTGGCGTTCGCGTCTGCCTTGGTGCGGGAAGCGAAGGTGAGCTGGAGGAGGGGTTAAAAATTCTTGTTCGACTGCTGCAAGCAGCACCTGAGAAAGCATTGCTTACTATTTGAGCGATGGTTGCTATCAGGTCGGATTTGCTGATCCGACAAATTGTCATGGTTCAATATATAAATTGACATGATTGCTGGGCTGCTAAACCAATTGCGTAGTGGGGATGTAGAAGTGTGCGCGGCTGACGGCCTGTGCGTGACTGATGGCCAGCGTGTTTATTGCTTTTCACTCTAAAAAACACGGACGGGCGCACGTGCTGTGCCCGCGACCAGCAGACTTGGTTGCAGATCCGTAAAACAGAGAGGTTATAACGATGAACTTGAAGAAAATACTCGCCGGTGCGACGGCCTTGGTCTTTGTAGGAACTTTCGCTTCAGCAGACACATGGCGCTATGCATTCGAAGAGTCGCTGGACGAGGTCCAGGGCCAGTTTGCCCAGAAATTTAAAGAGTATGTTGAGGCAAATTCGGATCATGAAATCCAGTTGTTCCCTTTCGGAACGCTCGGTGAATCCGCAGATATCATGGAGCAGGCGCAAGCTGGCATCCTGCAGTTCGTCAACCAATCGCCCGGTTTCACCGGGTCGCTGATCCCTGAGGCGCAGGTATTTTTCGTTCCTTACCTTCTGCCCACAGATCAGGCGCAACTTGCGCGCTTCTTTCGCGACAGCAAGGCGATAAACGAAGATTTTCAAGGGCTTTACGCTGCCCAAGGGCTTGAGCTCTTGCAGATGTACCCCGAAGGCGAAGTCGCTATGACGACCAAGGCACCGGTCAAAAGCTGTGCTGACCTTGACGAGGTCAAATTCCGCGTAATGACCAACCCGCTTTTGGTAGAGAGCTACAAAGCATTTGGCGCGATCCCGACACCGCTTCCTTGGGGCGAGGTGTATGGTTCTCTGCAAACCAACATTATTCAGGGCCAGGAAAACCCGACATTCTTCCTCTATTCGACCAAACTTTACGAAGTAACCGACTATATCACTTATGCCGGGCACAACAACTTCACCACGGCTCTGATGGCCAACCTCGACTTTTATGACGGGCTTTCGGGCGACGAGCAAAAGGTCATTCAGGATGCGACAGATGCGGCCTATGACTTCATTGTTGAGTATCAGGACGGTCTGGCTGCCACTGAGCTTGCCAAGATCATGGAAGCTAAGCCTGAGATGACTGTTACTGTTCTCTCTGAAGACGAGCGTGCCTGCTTTAAGGCGGCGGCTTCCGAAGTTGAGGCCAAATTCATCGAGATGACCGGCGACTCCGGTGCTGCGATTCTTGAACAGATGAAGGCCGATCTTATGGCTGCAGCTGACGGCTGATCCCTCC
>NZ_CALJXO010000187.1:0-13437 GCF_937988555.1 uncultured Boseongicola sp.
TCAAAAAACTGTAGACTTGAGGTGCGCACCTCAAATAGCGTCGAACTACGAAACGATGATTCGGCGTGCAAGAAATGACAGCCGATGACACCTTGGGAGGAAAATCTATGAAGACCATCAAACTGGCATCCGTCAGTGCCCTGAGTATCGCCGCTGCATCCTTAGCAAGCACGGCTCAGGCCGAAGACCTGACACTTTGCTGGGCCGCTTGGGACCCCGCAAACGCGCTTGTTGAGCTTTCGAAAGAGTTCGAAAGCCAGTCCGGCCACAACATGAGCTTTGAGTTCATCCCATGGCCAAACTTCGCGGACCGCATGCTGAACGAGCTGAACTCCGGCGGTAAGCTTTGCGACCTGTTGATCGGCGACAGCCAGTGGATTGGGGGCGGCGCTGAGAACGGTCACTACGTCAAGCTGAACGAATTCTTCGACAAAGAGGGCATCTCAATGTCTGACTTTGCCGATGCGACCGTCTACGCCTATTCGACATGGCCAAAAGGCACGCCAAACTATTACGCTCTGCCTGCCATGGGCGACGCAAATGGTTGGTTCTATCGCAAGGACTGGTTCGGACGCGACGACATCAAAGCGGCGTTCAAAGCTGAAACGGGCCGTGATCTGGCAGAGCCAAAATCACAGAAAGAATTGCTGGAAATCGCTCAGTTCTTCCAGGAACGCGAAATTGATGGCAAAACCGTTTACGGTGCGTCGATCTTTACCGAGCGCGGGTCTGAAGGCATCACGATGGGTGTCACATCGGCCCTGTATCCCTGGGGCTTTAAGTATGAGAATACACCGGGGTCCTATGACATGGAGGGCGCGGTGAATTCGCCTGAAGCTGTCGAGGCGCTGGAATTCTATAAAGAATTCTATGAAACTGCGACACCACCGGGATACACCAACTCTTACATGGGCGAATCTCTGGACGCGTTCAAATCGGGTCAGGTCGCCATGGCGATGAACTGGTTTGCATTCTTCCCGGGCCTTTATGCTGATCCCAACACAGGCGGAGAAAAGATCGACTTCTTCGTCAACCCACCACAGAACCAAGCTGGGTCTACACTGGGCGGGCAGGGCATTTCGGTCGTTGCTTATTCAGACAAGCAGGATGCTGCGCTTGAGTATATCAAGTGGTTTGCCGACCCTGATGTTCAGGCAAAGTGGTGGTCCCTTGGTGGATATTCGGCCCATAATTCGGTGCTGAACGATCCGGGTTTCGTGGACAGCGCGCCATTTGCGGGCGATTTCCTTGAAGCCATGGGATCAGTGCAGGATTTCTGGCAGGAGCCAGTTTACGCGGAACTTCTTCTCGCGATGCAAAAGCGTCTCCATGACTATGTGGTCGCCGATCAGGGCACCGCACAGGAAGCGCTTGATAAGTTGGTCGCGGATTGGACCGAAGTCTTCGAAGACGAAGGCAAGCTTTAAGGCCTCGATGAAGCGCCCCTGACACTTGGGGGCCTTCAAAACTTTTGGTTGGCCCCGCACTTTGCGTGCGGGTCCAACCAACCCCTCACTTATTGCCCGGATCACCGCTCATGTCTGAGACTCCAGCAGCTCGTGCCGCAGCCGTCACGCCTCCAAGCGTTGCACGCAAAATCAGAGGTCTGAGCGATCGTGCCATCGCGTGGATTTTCGTCGGCCCAACGATCTTCCTGCTTTTGGCGATCAACATTTTCCCACTGATGTGGACCATCCGACTGAGCTTCACAGATTTCAAAGCCAACCGAAATCGTGAGGTCGAGTGGATCGGCCTGCGGAATTACCAGCGGATTTTGACGGATAGTGACATCTGGCTGAATATGCAGGCTACGGCGCATTTCCTATTCTGGACGATCTTCTTTCAGGTCGTGATCGGTTTTGCGCTGGCCTATCTGATCAATAAGAAATTCAAAGGCAACGATCTTTGGACGACGATCATCGTGCTGCCGATGATGCTGTCGCCGGCCGTTGTCGGGAATTTCTGGAAATTCCTCTATCAGCCACAAATCGGCTTGTTCAACTATGTGATCGGCTTTTTCACGGGCAAGGATCCGTCGAGTTTCGAGATGCTGGGGCAGGTGAACCTTGCGCCGTGGTCAATTGTTATTGTCGACACATGGATGTGGACGCCGTTTGTAATGCTCATCTGTCTTGCGGGGCTTAGGTCGATACCAGATTACATTTATGAAGCCGCCGAAGTGGACCGGGCGTCGAAGTTGCGACAGTTCTTTACGATCACTGTGCCGATGGTCTTGCCGTTCTTGATGCTGGCGGTCCTGTTTCGAGGCATCGAGAACTTTAAGATGTTCGATCTGGTGGTGCAATTGACCGGCGGCGGACCTGGTTCCACGACCGAATTGACCTCGATCAATCTCAAACGTGAAGCGTTCGAGAAATGGCGCACCGGCTATGCGTCGGCCTATGCGATTATTCTGTTCGTCACGGTTTTCGGGCTTGCCTCGATTTACGTTAAAGCGCTGAACAAGGTGAAAGAACGATGAGCAGTTTCTCTGTCACCGAGCCGTCAAACCGCGCCAAGTGGTTCGCAGGGACCTTGGTTATCGTCTACGCTTTGGTCACCATGGTGCCGCTGGCATGGATCATGCTGACGGGTTTCAAATCGCCCTCAGATGCGATCAGCTATCCTCCCAAAGTGTTATTCGAGCCGACGCTTGAGGGCTATGTGAACCTGTTCACGACGCGTACCCGGCAGACGCCTGAGTTTCTGGACGCAAACCCTCCGCAGACCTGGTATGAAGAGATCGTGCGCGAATACGACATGGTCATCGCAGGCCCCTCGAAGTTTGGGGAGCGCTTTTTGAACTCGGTCATCATTGGATTTGGCTCGACGTTTCTAAGTATCTTCCTCGGCACCCTGTCGGCCTATGCTTTTTCAAGGTTCAAGATACCCTTTGCAGATGACCTTTTGTTTTTCATCCTCAGTACAAGGATGATGCCGCCCATTGCTGTCGCGATCCCGATTTTTCTGATGTACCGCCAACTGGGCTTGTCCGACACGCATCTGGGAATGATCCTGCTTTATACCGGCGTAAATATCTCTCTGGCGGTCTGGTTGTTGAAAGGGTTTATCGACGAAATTCCGCTGGAATACGAAGAGGCCGCTTTGATCGACGGTTACACCCGGTTCCAGGCGTTCTACAAAGTCGTCTTGCCACAGGCCGCGACGGGTATCGCCTCAACGGCGATTTTTTGCCTGATCTTTGCCTGGAATGAATACGCCTTTGCGGTCCTATTGACCTCGGGCACGGCGCAGACTGCTCCGCCGTTCATTCCGACAATTATTGGTGTCGGCGGGCTAGATTGGCCTGCAGTTGCGGCGGGCGCCACGATCTTCCTGCTGCCCGTCATGATCTTTACCATCCTGCTGCGCAAACACCTGCTGCGCGGGATCACGTTCGGAGCTGTTCGCAAATGACCAATTTCTTCACTGGCCTGATGCGCCTCAAGCGCGGACCTTGGGAAATGCTTGCCACGATCCTGATCGGGCTTGGGGTGTTCATGTTGATGCAACCATTCGTGCTTTGGGCCTACACCTATTCATTCATCACAACGCTGGTCGGGACGGTGATGTTCATCATCGTTTCGCACTTCAAGGACTGACCTTTTGGCGCAAATTATCATCAAAAATATCCGCAAGGAATTCGGCGATTTCACAGCTGTGAGGGAATCGAGCTTTACCATCGAAGATGGCGAGTTCTTCATGCTGCTTGGACCGTCGGGCTGTGGTAAAACCACGACCTTGCGGATGATCGCCGGATTGGAATTGCCGACGTCTGGCGAGATCTACCTTGATGGTGAAGAGATCAGCCAGCTTCCTCCTTCGAAGCGTGATATTGCCTTTGTTTTTCAGATGTTTGCGCTTTACCCCCATCTGAATGTCCGCAAGAATTTGAGCTATCCGCTGGTCTCGCAAGGGATGGCGCGGGCGGATGTCAAAAGCAAGGTCGAAGAGGTAGCTGGCATCCTTGGCATTCGTGATATTCTGAACCGGCCCGTGGGAGGTCTGTCTGGCGGTGATCGACAGCGGGTCGCCTTGGGACGCGCCATTGTTCGCGAGCCAAAGGCGTTTATGATGGACGAGCCTTTGGGCGCGTTGGATGCAGAGTTTCGCGAGCACATGTCCGAAGAACTTCGCGCCCTGCACGATCGCATGAATGCGACGACTGTCTACGTCACGCATGACCAGTTGGAAGCCATGCAGATGGGTGACAAGATCGTCGTGATGAACAACGCGGTGGTCGAGCAATTCGGCACGCCACAGCAAATCTATGACAAGCCGGCCTCGATGTTTGTGGCCGACTTCATTGGCTCGCCTTCGATGAACTTTCTTCGCTTTGACGGCTCTGTCGCTGAAGGTGCCGAGAGCGTCGATCTCAACGGCCTGAAGATGGGTGTTCCGCGCCAGATGCAAGGGGCCTCCGGTCCGTTGGTATTTGGTGTGCGACCCGAGCATGTCGCTTTGTCCGACGCCGGGGACTATCGGGGGGAAGTGCTTGCATCAGAGTATCTTGGGACCACTCAGATCATCACGCTGGATACGCCGAACGGCGAGTTGAAGGCGCGGATCGACAGCACGCAGGTTGCAACTGTTGGCGAGAAGGTCGGGCTCAGTTTCGAGGCTCCAAAGATCACCCTTTTTGACGAGGCGAATGGTCGAGCTCTACGCTCGCATCTGAACAACGAGGTGCTCGTAAATGGCTGAAGTTGTTTTAAAAAATCTATCAAAGTCGTTCGGAGGGAATGTTGGTGTCGACGATATTTCGATGACCATTCCAGACGGCGCGTTTGTCGTTCTTTTAGGACCGACAGGAGCCGGAAAAACCACGACGTTGCGTTTGATCTCGGGCCTTGAAAAAGGTGACAGTGGCGAGATTTGGATCGGGGGGCGCAACGTCGCAAGTGAAACCCCAGCGCAGCGCGACGTCGCGATGGTGTTCCAGCAATATTCCCTTTATCCGCACCTGTCGGTCAGAGATAATTTGGCGTTTCCACTAAAGTCTCCGATCCTGAGAACACCTCCCGCCGAGATCGAACGCAAAGTGGCTGAAGTCGCAGATGTTTTGCAGATCACACATAAGTTGGACAACAAGGCGACGGCATTGTCGGGTGGTGAAATGCAGCGCGTTTCCATTGGTCGTGCTCTTGTGCGTGAGCCGTCTATTTACCTTATGGATGAACCTCTTAGCTCGCTGGATGCAAAGCTGCGCACCGATCTTCGTGTGGAATTGAAGCGTATCCAGGCCAATCTTGGTGCGACGCTTTTATACGTGACGCATGATCAGATCGAAGCGATGACGATGGCCACGCACGTTGGTGTTTTGAACGAAGGCAAGCTGGTACAGTTCGGTTCGCCGCGTGAGATCTATGAAAATCCGAACTCGCTTTATGTCGCGGGTCGTCTTGGACTGCCGCGGATCAATACTCTTCCAGCTGATGTCTTCGGGAATGTGCCTTCAGGCACCCACCAGATCGCGATGCGCCCAGAGCATATTGCGCAAGGCGACGGTCTGGAGGCAGACATCCAACGCGTGGAGCATCTAGGCGATCATAACCGGCTGCACCTCAATTTACGGGGACACGCCATAACGACCATTGCCGATCCGGCGACAGACTACCGGCCCGGCACGCAAATCAAAATTTCACCAAGAAGCCCGCTTTGTTTCGACGTTGACGGCAACCGAATTCGCTGAGGAGACCTTGTCATGAACCAGTTCATCAATTCCAAAGAGGCCCTTGTCACGGACGCCCTCGACGGGTTGCTTGAAACATCCGGTGGGTCGCTGACGCGGCTTGACGGATATCCGCATATCAAAGTCGTTTGCCGTGCGGATTGGGACAAGTCCAAGGTTGCGCTTGTCTCGGGCGGCGGGTCCGGGCACGAACCGGCACACGCCGGCTTCGTGGGGCAAGGAATGCTAACCGCAGCGGTATGTGGCGAGGTTTTTGCCTCGCCTTCGGTTGATGCGGTTCTGGCTGGCATTCTTGCCGTGACCGGATCGCCGGGCTGTCTGCTGATTGTGAAAAACTATACCGGCGACCGTTTGAACTATGGTCTTGCCGCAGAGCGCGCCCGCGCTTTTGGATTGCGCGTTTCGATGGTGGTTGTCGATGATGACATAGCGCTTCCCGACTTGCCGCAGCCGCGTGGCGTGGCAGGAACGCTTTTTGTGCACAAAATCACCGGAGCCATGGCAGAGGATGGCGCGGATCTGGACGCCGTTACCAATGCGGCCGAAAGCGCTATCAAGGCGATGGCATCCATTGGTAAATCGCTGGATACCTGCACGGTTCCGGGGTCAGCGAAGGAAGATCGCATCGCGCCGGGTATGGCCGAACTGGGCCTTGGCATTCATGGCGAGGCGGGCGTACAGCAGGTTGCATTCACCGGCGCGCGCAACGCAATGGATTTGGTGTTGGAAAAGCTGGAGCCGATGATCGGGTCGGGCCCGCATGTGGCTATTTTGAACAACCTTGGATCAACGACACCGCTTGAAATGAGCATTCTTGCCCATGAGCTCGCCAACTCTGATAAAGCGTCGAAAATTAAACATATTATTGGTCCGGCCCCAATGATGACCTCGCTTGATATGCATGGGTTCTCGGTGTCTGTTTTGCCGGTTGACGCTGAAAGTCACGCCTTGCTGGCCAGGCCGGTTGACTTGCCTGCGTGGCCCGGAATGAAAGACATATCGCCGGTCCAGGTGCGTCCCTTGCCGGATGGTTTAAGCCCGATCCAGCCGATCGCCTCGGCGAACGCCGAAACGCGACGTGTCTTAAATCAGTGTTGCGATTTGCTGATCGCGGCTGAAGAGGACCTGAACGCGCTGGATTTGAAATCGGGAGACGGTGATACCGGGAGTACGCTTGCAACGGCGGCGCGGGCTTTGAAGGGATCGTTGGACCGTTTGCCTCTTGCCGACCTTACGCAACTGTTTCGCGCAGTCGGCAATGAGTTGAGCCAGACCATGGGGGGATCCTCGGGGGTTATTCTGGCGATTTTCTTTGGCGCGACCGGTGACGCTTGCGCCAGTGGAAAGCCAACGACCAAGGCGCTTTTGGCGGGTCTTGATCGAATTTCTCAAGTTGGCGGGGCGTCGCGAGGTGATCGTACAATGATCGACGCGCTTGAACCCGCTTTGCTTGCTTTGCCAGACGGGATGGATGCGGCCGCAAAAGCCGCCCGTGCTGGCGCGATTAAGACGGCCTCAATGGGGCGCGCAAAGGCAGGTCGCGCAACCTATGTTCCGACGGAAAATTTGATAGGTCACAATGACCCGGGTGCCGAAGCCGTAGCGCGGCTTTTTGAAGGATTGGCCAAAGCGATTTAGAGACGCAAAAGGACGCAATGAAGCAAGGAAACGACCCACAGCTTAATCCGACGATCAACGACATTGCCCGTGTCGCTGAGGTAAGCCTTGCGACCGTTGACCGGGTTTTGAACGCGCGCCCTGGTGTCCGCGAGGCTACGGTTCAGAAGGTGAATCAAGCGATCGCTGATCTCGGCTATGTGCGCGACACGGCTGCGGCCAATCTGGCGCGTGGGCGTGTTTACAATTTTGTCTTCATTCTGCCGTCAAATAAAAACGAGTTTCTATTGTCGTTGGAGACGCAGATCGAGCAGCTGAACGCAGGGCTGCGCCACGAGCGGACACGGTTATCTTTCGTGCACGTTGCGGCGTTTGACCCTGTGGCGCTTGCGGTTGCGATTGACGCGATTGATGTCACGCGCGTCGATGGTGTCGCGATATTTGGCCCCGAAACGCCGTCGGTCCGCGATTCCGTTGCGCATCTCAAAAAGAATGGCGTCACGGTTGTGTCTCTTGTGGCGGACATCCCCAGTTCGGAGCGAGATCATTATATTGGGGTGGACAATGTTGCGGCTGGGCGAACAGCCGCGCAGTTGCTCGGCCGGTTCTTAGGCACCAGACGGGGCGAGGTATTGGTGCTGACCGGGTCTATGCTCGCGCGCGATCACCTTGAGCGTCGGCTGGGATTTGACGAAGTAATGGGCCGAGACTTTCCGCATCTGCGGGTACTCGCCTCGCTTGAAGGGCGCGACGATCCCGGATTGATCGAGCGACTTTTGCCGGACGTGTTGTCGGACAATTCCGATATCATCGGTATTTACTCGTCGGCGGCGGGAAATGAGGGGCTCCTACGGTTTTTGGCAACGGAACCCGCGTTGGAAAACCCCGTAGTGGTGGCGCATGAATTGACGCCATTGTCACGAAATGCTCTGAACTGCGGGCTTTTTGATGCTGTCATTAGTCAGGATTCGGGGCACCTTGTGCGCAGCGCGGTGAGGATTATGCGCGCCAACAGTGACCGTATGCCGATCAACATGGCGCAGGAGCGCATTCGCATCGACGTCTATCTGAAAGAGAATATGCCGCCAGATGCGGTGCCTAATTGGGAGGCTAATCCATGAAGACAATCAAAGGACCGGCGCTGTTTTTGGCGCAATTTGCAAGCGATGAAGCACCGTTCAATTCGTGGGATTCCATTACGAAATGGGCCGCCGACTGCGGCTATAAGGGCGTGCAGGTGCCTAGCTGGGACGCGCGCCTGTTCGATCTCGACCGCGCCGCAACAAGCAAGGACTACTGCGACACCTTCAAAGGTGAGGCCGTAGAGAACGGCGTCGAGGTCACGGAACTGTCGACGCACCTGCAAGGTCAGCTTGTCGCGGTACATCCGGCATATGATGCTGCGTTCGACGGTTTTGCCGATCCGTCGGTGCACGGCAATCCGAGGGCACGGCAAGAATGGGCTGTCGATCAGATGATGAAGGCTATCTCGGCCTCGGCGAATTTGGGCATCCACGATCATGTGACCTTTTCCGGCGCGCTTGCTTGGCCTTATGTGTATCCTTGGCCGCAGCGACCTGCGGGTTTGGTTGAAACTGCGTTTGACGAACTTGCCAAGCGCTGGCGTCCAATTCTGGACCACGCCGAAGACAATGATGTGAACATTTGCTACGAAATCCATCCCGGTGAAGACCTGCACGATGGAATAACGTTTGAGATGTTTCTTGAGCGTGTCGATAACCATGCGCGCTGCAATATGCTATACGCTCCGTCTCACTACGTGCTGCAATGCCTTGATTATCTGGACAATATCGATATCTACAGGGACCGAATCAAGATGTTCCACGTCAAAGATGCCGAGTTCAATCCGACGGGGCGACAGGGCGTTTATTCCGGCTATCAGCCATGGGTTGATCGGGCCGGACGGTTTCGCTCGCTCGGAGATGGGCAGGTTGATTTTGCAGCCATTTTCTCGAAAATGGCCGCGATGGATTTCGACGGATGGGCCGTCGTCGAATGGGAGTGCTGCCTGAAACATCCCGAGGACGGTGCACGTGAAGGCGCTCAGTTTGTGAAAGACCACATCATCCGCGTGACAGAGCGCGCGTTTGACGATTTCGCTGGCGGTGGAACAGACGAGATTGCGAACCGCAAGATGCTGGGATTATCATAAATGGCACGCATCAGACTTGGAATGGTTGGCGGCGGCAACGACGCGTTCATTGGAGGTGTTCATCGCATTGCATCGCGCATCGATGACCGGTTCGAGCTTGTCGCTGGTGCGTTGTCATCGACGCCGAAAAAGGCGCGCGCTTCGGGTGAGGCGCTTGGCCTCCCGCGTATTTACGATGACTTCAGGCAAATGGCGATCCGGGAAGCGCGTCTGAAAAGCGGGATCGAGGCCGTCGCGATTGTGACACCGAACCACATGCACTATCCGGCCGCACGGGAGTTTCTCAAGCGTGGGATCCACGTGATCTGTGACAAGCCGCTGACGTCGACGCTTGCTGATGCAAAGAAGCTGGTGAAAGCCGCCGAGAAGTCGGAGGCGCTTTTTGTGCTGACGCATAATTACACTGGCTACCCGATGGTGCGTCAGGCACGTGAGATGGTGGCGGATGGCATCATCGGTAAGGTGCGCGTCGTCCAGGTGGAGTATCCGCAGGATTGGCTGACCAAGGAAGAGACGTTCAAACAGGCCGAGTGGCGTACCGACCCGGCAAGGTCCGGGGCCGGCGGCTCAACCGGTGATATTGGCACCCACGCCCACAATCTTGCGCGCTTTATTACCGGTCTTGAAGTAGAGAGTCTGGCGGCAGACCTCGATGCTTTTGTGCCGGGACGTCAGGTTGACGACAACGCGCATGTGATGTTGCGGTTTCATGGCGGCGCCAAGGGCATGCTCTGGTGTTCGCAGGTCGCTCCCGGCAACGAAAACGCGCTGCGTATTCGCATATTTGGCGAAAGTGGCGGGTTGGAATGGGCACAGGAAGACCCGAACTATCTTTGGCACACGCCGTTTGGCGAAGCCAAGCACCTGCTCACCCGCAATGGAGCTGGGGCCGGGGACGCGGCAGGTCGCGTAAGCCGTATACCGCCCGGTCATCCCGAAGGGTATCTGGAAGGGTTTGCGACAATCTACAGCGAAGCTGCAAATGCTATAGAGGCGCATCGCGATGGGAAAGCGCCGGACCGTGATGTCATCTATCCGACGGTTTTGGATGGATTGCGGGGTGTAGAATTTATTGACGCCTGTGTGAGGTCTTCCCAGAGAAATTCGGCCTGGGTTACGTTGTGAAAGACAGCAAAGGGTGCCGTCAGAATTCGCGGCGAGAACAGCTACTCAAAGTTTCGCATTCGTTGAGCGGCAGATCAATTTGCAGATTATCAAAGTTCGACCAAACCGGCGCTAAGCTCCCAGAGTTTCTTTGAACGCTGGCTATCTGTTGCTCCGGAGGAAAGGCCTTGGGCAAATGCCTTTCGATCAACCTGTTGTCTGTTGACCCAGCTCCAATGAACCCCTGACTGCGCGAACTCCGGGTCGGCGACAACTTGTGCGACACGGTCTCCAGACAAAGGCTGCGACACGTACCCTTTGGTAATGTTCTTTCGGAACCACGGAAAGATCCTCTGAAAAAGTACTGGTGCATTGCGAAACAGCGGCGTGTCGGCCGCGCATCCGGGATACAGCATGCTGAACACGATACCTGTGGCGTCGTGAAGGCGCGTGTGCAGATCTCGGCTCATCATCATGCAGCAGAGCTTGCTGTCCTTATAGGCTTTGCCTGGTTTGAACGGCTTTCCGTCAATCATCTAAACTGGTGCTTTGAAGCCATCCAGAGATCCTTGGAAATTCCCCAGATCCGCCGGCGCAGGGATAGGGACTTTGCCACCAAACTCTTCGGAATTTGCCGTCACCGTGCCGAGTGTCACCAGCCGCGGCGCTGGAGATTTCTGTAAGTCCTCCAACATCAGATTGGCCAGCAGAAAGTGGCCTAAATAATTGCTTGCAAAGCTGATCTCAAGGCCTTCCGGTGAGCGCATGGCCCTTTCGGTTGCGCAGGTAGGTTGCGGCATTACAAACAAGCGCATCGAGCGCTTGGTCTTTCGCGTGGAATGCGGTGTGAAAGGTGCGGACGCTATCGAGCGATCCAAGGTCCAGATGCGCGATCTCGAAGCCGTGATCCGGCAGATCAAGACTGCGTGCTGCCTGTTGCGCTTTTTCCAGATCTCGACAAGCCATAATCACATACCAGCCCTTGTCGATCAGGGCGCGTGTCGCATGCAAACCAATGCCAGAGGACGCGCCGGTTACAATGGCAAGTGGTTTGTTTGCGAGGGTCATTCAGGGGATGCCTCGATTGTTGGATAAATTGGTTTGCGCATCCGAAGACTTCTACATAGTTGCGTTGATTAAAACGCATCGGAAACCTCTTTGATCGGACCGATGCCTATTTCCGGAAGTTTCGTGGCTTTGGTATTGCTGAATGTCGTCGAGGTCAGCGGCAAGGGAAAGCGGCTTGCGCTTGAAACGCCTTGTCCTTCAAATACGTCCCGCGATCGGATACGTCCCTATTCTGAGACGGCGATTGGACTTCAGAATGCAACCTTGGATACACTTGGCGACGGCAACCGCTCCACAAGGGGACACTCTACGGCTTTTGCGCCGGGGCGATGAGTTCTCGATCCGCCTTGAAGGTGGCAACGAGTTAATGAACAGCCGCCTTGGCGGGTCGGAAGAAGCGCTTGCAACGTATGCGTTGGAACTTCTGGCCGGTCACGCAGCGCCATGCGTGCTGATCGGTGGACTTGGAATGGGCTTCACTCTGCGCGCCGCGCTGTCGGTCGCACCGCCCGATGCACGTCTGATCGTCTCAGAAATTGTTCCCGATCTGATCGACTGGGCCTCGCAGCATATGGCGGAAGTTTTCGGGGAATGCCTTGCAGACCCGCGCGTGGAGATCAGAACGGGCGATGTCGGCGCCGAGATAAGTGGCGCATGCGGGGCGTTCGATGCAATCCTGCTTGATGTCGACAACGGCCCCGATGGCCTTACGCGTGCAGACAACGACGCGCTTTACGGGCGGGCAGGGCTGCTATCGGCGCGTCGGGCACTGACATCTGGCGGTGTTCTTGCCATTTGGTCAGCCACGCACGACCCGGCTTTTACCAAACGGCTGTCCGAAAGCGGCTTCGGCGTTAACGCACGAACGGTTCGCGCCAGTCGCGCCAAGCGAGGCAGCCGCCACACTATCTGGACCGCTGTTAGATCCGGGATTTGATTTTCACAAATTTGGAGCTGCTGAAAAAGTTGGCTTTAAGCCCAACCTACCAAGGCGGATTTTTGTAGTTGTACTGTGTTCCGAAGCTGGCTGAAGGCATGCGAACGTCAAGTTAGAGGGCACATTACCAACACCTGTAAATTCGAAAGAAATGGAACGCGAAGGCTGGAGCGATCCGGATATTGCCAAAGGCTATGCCGCTGAGTTCGAGGTCGCTACGCGTGTTGTTGCGGAAAAGCTTTCGGATGCGGTTGTGGCGGGGCCAGAGAGAAAGGTTCTTGATCTGTGCACCGGCATGGTGTGGTTGCGGTGGAGCTTTTAGCGCGTGGGCTAACGTTACCGGACTAGATTTCTGAGCGGCAATGATTTCGTTGGCGCAAGTTGTCGCTCCCGGAGCGATGTTTGTTCAGGGCGATGCGATGGCGATGGACTTCGCAGACAATAGCTTGGATGCAGTTACTATAGGGTTCGGTGTTCCGCATTTGCCAGACCCCTCGCGTGGACTAGCGGAAGCGGCCCAGGTACTTAAGCCGGGCGGGAGAATCGCGTTTTTAATCTGGCGATGCAAAGGCTCCGACGTCGCATTCGGTTGGCTCTTCGATGCGCTTGCGCGTCTTGGAGAACCTTCGGTGACACCGCCGTCAGGGCCGGCCGTGCATCTGCTAGTAGATAGCGACATTGCGGAACCTATGGTTGCCAATGCAGCCTTTGCCGATATCCAGTTTACCAACGTTGCCACCGAGCTCGGAGTGAAAATCCCAAAGACGTTGTTTGATACTTTTGACCGAGGTGCAGTCCGTGCGGCGTCGCTCTTGGGAGGGCAGCCCACTGCGCAACGTGATGCTA
>NZ_CALJXO010000188.1:0-15292 GCF_937988555.1 uncultured Boseongicola sp.
GCGTCTGAAAAGTTATGTGCATCAGCATTGACTATGGTCATAAGACCACCATGGCCGGTGGGGCTGAACGAAAGACGGGCATGCCCGTCTGGAGGGCAGCCCCACCGGTCTGATTGATTTCAGGGGAGGTGCTGGCCGCTGTGGGTTGGTAAGCCGGGGCTCTCTGCCATCAAACGGAGGACCCGGGTTGGCCTACAAACCCATCACCGACCAGCAAGTGAGATTATATATGACCGACATCCAAAATCATAGTCAGCGCACAGCGGCTGCCCGTGCCGGGTTCAGCGAACGAACTGCGCGGCGCTTTGATGCCGATCCGACGCTGCCTTCGCAGCGCAAGATCGTTCACAGGCGCACGGTAGCCGATCCCCTTGAAGGCTATTGGGAGACCGACCTTCTTCCCCTGCTTGAGAATGACAGTGCGTTGCAGGCCGTCACCCTGTTGCGCCATCTTCAAGGCCTGCATCCGCTTGCCTTCCCCGACGATCGTATCCGGCGCACCCTGGAGCGGCGGGTGCGGCAGTGGCGGGCGCTGAGCGGCCCCGAGCGCGACATCATCTTCCGCCAGACGCCGGAGCCGGGATACATGGCCCAGTCCGACTTCACCCACGCCGATGAACTGCAGGTGATGATCGCCGGCCAGCCGTTCAGGCACCTGCTCTATCATTTTGTCATGGTCTACAGCCGCTGGGAACATGTTGGCGTCGTTCTTGGTGGGGAGAGCTTCACCGCATTGGCCGAGAACCTGCAGCAAGCCCTCTGGTCGCTGGGGGGCGTGCCACAAAACCACCGGACCGACAGCCTCTCAGCCGCTTTCCGTAACCTGACCGCCGATCAGCGCGAGGACATCACCAAGCGCTATGACGCTTTCGTCGGCCACTACGGTATGGACGCCAGCCGCAACAATCGTGGTGAGGCCCACGAGAATGGGGCGGTGGAATCCCAGAACCGGCATCTCAAGAAAGCCATCGAACAGGCCCTGATCCTGCGCGGCAGCCACGACTTCGCAACGATTGAAGAGTACCGATGCTTCATCGACCTGACTGTTGCCCGGCGCAACAAGCAGCGGGGTGCTGCCGTTCAGGCCGAACGGGCGCATCTGAAGCCCTTACCGCAGCGGCGCACCACCGACTTCACCGAGATCGTCGCGCCGGTCACCCGGACGGGCGGGTTCCTGATCAAGAGCATCTTCTACAGCGCGCCGTCGCAGTTGATCGGGCAACGTCTGCGCGTCCACCTCTACGATGATCGCCTCGAGGCGTTTCTCGGCGGCACCCTCGTCGTCAGTCACTCCCGCGCCCGCCGACGCGGCGATGGCCACCGCGTCCATGTCATTAACTACCACCATGTCATCCACGCCCTGCGGCGCAAACCGCAGGCCCTGTGGAGTTCGATCTACCGCGACAGCCTGTTTCCCCGGACACAATACGCTGAAGCGTGGAAGGTGCTGCAGCGCGATTTGCCAAGACGGGACGCCTGCCGCCGGATGGTTGATCTGCTGTTTATCGCCCATGACCAAGCCTGCGAGGGGGAACTGGCGCATCTTCTGGCAGCAGACCTCGACGCAGGTCGGGTGCCGGATCCCAAGGCGCTGGCATCACGACTGGCTCCAAGGCACATGGCATTGCCGAGGGATGTAGCCGTCGCCCACCCGTCACTCGACAGCTTCGATGCTCTCCTGGGGGCAAGCGCATGACCGCCCGCGAGATCGATATCCACACGCTGCCCGGCATGCTGAGCGCGCTTCGGCTCCCCAGCTTCCACAAGCTCTGGGCCGAGATCGCCACACGCGCCGATGCCGAAGGCTGGCCTGCTGCCCGTTTCCTCGCCGTGCTGGCGGAATACGAACTGGCCGAGCGGGACACGCGTCGCATCCGGCGGCACCTGAACGAGGCGCAGCTTCCGGGCGGCAAGACGCTGGCGACTTTCGACTTCAAGGCGTTGCCAACCTTGCCGCGTGCCCGAGTGGAGGCCTTGGCGGCCGGTGACTGGCTGGACGGAGGTGGCAACATCATTGCCATTGGCAATTCCGGCACCGGCAAGACGCATGTTCTGTGCGCCATTGGGCATGCTCTGATCGAGGCAGGGCACCGCGTCTTCTACGCCCGGACCAGCGATCTGGTGCAGAAACTTCAGGCCGCCCGCCGTGATCTCGTTCTCGAGGCAGCGCTGGCGAAACTCGACAAGTTCGACCTGATCATCCTCGACGACATCACCTATGCCCACAAGGATCAGGCCGAAACCGGCGTCCTCTTCGAACTGATCGCCCGGCGTTACGAATACCGCAGCATCGCCATCGCGGCCAATCAACCCTTCAGTGGTTGGGATCAGATCTTCCCCGACAAGGCCATGACCGTCGCCGCCATTGATCGCCTCGTCCATCACGCGACCATCCTCGAAATGAATGCTGAAAGCTTCCGTCAGCGTGCTGCCGCCTCCAACAAGAGGGCCCAGGCCGAAGCGCCAGCGACAACCATCAGCGGCAACCAAAACGAAGGAGAAAACTAACCCAAAACACCGAATGACACGCCAACCCCAGCGGCTTCAAACCCGGCCAAGGGGGTTGTCGCTCCCGGACAAGGTGGTTGACGCGCTACAGGGCATGCAATTTACCTGACACAGGATTACTGAACGACCGGATTGTTCTGCATTGTGCCCGCTCGAACGCTGCGAAGCATCCGACAGTTTGGGCTCCTTGCTGCCGTTAGCCGCATCGCAGCGATCCTGCCAAACGATCTCGCCCTGACCAACATGAACGGCCCTTAATGGACACACAGAGGAGTTGAACTCGCAATTGCGCAAAAAGCGGTTAGTTTAACACCTCACTTTGGGAGCGCATAATCAACCTTCTTCTCCAGTCCGGCGTAGGCCTGTTTCGGCATCAAATACATGTGCTGTACCTGTTTCAATTCGAAAGCCGCGGGCTGTGTTAATTTCGGGCATGAGATGGACGCCTTGCAGGCTTGCTGTAAAGCCGCCGGCAGAGCCTTCGAGCGCGCCATGCAAAAGGGTGTTTGCCCCAAGCGGCTCTGCCATTTTGACAATAACACGAAGCGGGCCAGCATCGTCTGGAACAAGATGTTCCGGCCTCACGCCCAGTTTTACAGGGCCGTCTGCGCCAATAGAATCTGCAACAGGCTGACCCCCGTATAGAATTTCGCCGTCTTTAACTTCGGCGTCCACAATGTTCATTGCAGGGCTGCCAATGAACTGTGCTGCAAACAATGTGCGCGGTGTCTCATAAACCTCAAGCGGAGTGCCAATCTGTTCGGCAATGCCTGCGTTCATCACAATCATCCGGTCCGCCATAGTCATGGCT
This sequence comes from uncultured Boseongicola sp., assembly GCF_937988555.1. Classification (NCBI taxonomy): domain Bacteria; kingdom Pseudomonadati; phylum Pseudomonadota; class Alphaproteobacteria; order Rhodobacterales; family Paracoccaceae; genus Boseongicola; species uncultured Boseongicola sp. The sequence goes on from NZ_CALJXO010000188.1 coordinate 3,320, forward strand.
TCGACTTGGTCGTGGGTGACGTAAAGCGATGTAATTCCAAGCTTTGACTGAAGCTCCTTGATCTCAAGCCGCATCTGGACACGCAACTTTGCATCAAGATTTGAAAGCGGTTCATCAAATAGGAAAACAGCTGGTTCGCGCACAATCGCGCGGCCCATGGCCACGCGCTGGCGTTGTCCGCCCGATAGCTGCTTGGGCTTGCGATCCAGCAACGGTTCCAGTTGCAGCAATTTAGCTGCGGCCACGACCTTTGCGTCGATCTCATCTTTAGGCATCTTGGCGATTTTTAGCCCGTAACCCATATTTTGACGCACCGACATATGCGGGTAAAGCGCGTAGTTTTGGAACACCATCGCAATGTCACGGTCCATAGGTTCCTTTTCGTTGGCAAGGTCACCACCTATGAAAATCTCGCCCGCTGAGACGGTCTCTAACCCTGCAACCATGCGCAGCAGGGTGGATTTTCCACAGCCTGATGGCCCGACAATCACGATAAATTCGCCGTCAGCGATATCTGTCGTGATGCCGTGGATTACATCTGTTGAGACGAAGCTTTTCTTGACGTCTTTGAGGGAAACCGTTGCCATATCTTATTTCTCGCTATCGACGAGGCCGCGGATAAACAGCCGTTGCATACTAACCACGACGATCACAGGAGGGATCATCGCAAGAATTGAAGTAGCCATGATCACGGGCCATTCTGCCACGTCATCGCCTGATGGGAACATTTGTTTGATTCCCATGACAATGGTGTTCATTTCGGGGTCTGTTGTGATGAGCAGCGGCCAAAGGTATTGGTTCCAGCCGTAAATGAACAAGATCACAAATAGCGCCGCAATATTGGTCCGGCTCATGGGTACAACGATATCCCAAAAGAACCGCATCGGACTGGCGCCATCAACCCGAGCGGCCTCTGCCAGTTCATCTGGGATCGTCAGAAAAAACTGTCGAAATAAGAAGGTTGCGGTGGCTGAGGCGATAAGCGGAAAAATCAGCCCGCCATAGCTGTTGAGCATGCCAAAGCCAGCGACGACTTCGTAGGTGGGCACGATACGCACTTCTACTGGCAACATCAGCGTCAGGAAGATCATCCAAAAGAAGATGTTTCGGCCCGGAAAACGGAAATACACGATCGCGAAAGCGGACAACAGCGATATCACAATCTTACCCACGGCAATGCCGATTGCCATTACGAGACTATTAAAGAGCATCGTCGCCACAGGTACATTCACACCCGAAAAGAGCGCCTTAGAATAGTTCTCCCACAGCTGATCACCCGGCCAAAGCGGCATGGGAGGTCGCACAATCTCGGGCTGGGTTACGGTGGATGCCACAAAGGCCAACCAGATTGGAAAGAAGATGATCAAAACGCCGAGGATCATGAAGACATGGGTCAACCAGAGGCCCGCACCGCGCTTCTCCACCATACCATGAATTTCTTGGGACATTAGTAATGCACCCTTTTCTCAACAAACTTGAATTGGATAATGGTCAGCAGTCCAACGACGAACAACAAGATGACAGATTGCGCTGAAGACGACCCGAGATCTTGACCCACGAAGCCGTCGGAGAACACTTTATAAACAAGCACAGTGGTGGATTGCTGTGGCCCGCCCGAAGTAATCGTATGGATGACGCCGAACGTCTCAAAGAACGAGTAGACGACATTCACGACAAGCAAGAAGAACGTGGTCGGCGACAACAGCGGCAAGACGATTGTCCAGAACCGTGTCCAGAACCGCGCGCCGTCGATTGCTGCGGCTTCGATCACTGATCGCGGTACAGCTTGGAGCGCGGCAAAGAAAAACAGAAAATTATAGCTGATGCGGCCCCATGCAGAGGCGACGACAACAAGACCCATCGCCTCGCCCCCGTTCAATACGTGGTTCCAATCATAGCCCAGATTTCCCAGATACCACGACACGACCCCAACGCGTGTGTTGAACATGAAAAGCCAGAGCACACCTGCAATTGCCGGGGCTACCGCATAGGGCCAAATCAACATGGTGCGGTAGACGCCGGAACCCTTGATCAATCGGTCCGCCATTACCGCGAGAAACAGCGCAGGGATCATCGAGCATAGCGTCACTAGGATTGAAAATACCGCCGTTGTCACAAATGACGCACGGTAGAATCTGTCACTCAAAAGGAATTCAAAATTTCCGAGGCCCACAAATTGGGATGACAGGCCAAATGGGTCGGGGATAAACAGGGATTGCCAAATCGCCTGACCCGCGGGGTAGAAAAAGAAGACGGCTGAAACGAGAACTTGTGGCGCGATCAGCAGCGCGGGCAGCCACCAGCCGCGAAATGTAACGCGTTTTTCCATTGCCCCCACCTCTTCAAGAATTCGGCAGGCCCAAGACAGGCCTGCCGTATAATTTTCGCCCTAGCGGTTGGCAGCTTCGAAGCGGCGCAGCAATGCATCGCCACGTTCTTTCGCGCTGTCCATCGCCTCTTGGGCAGTCTTGTCACCAGCCCAGATGCCTTCGAGTTCTTCATCGATGATCCCGCGGATCTGATCGAAGGACCCAAGACGCAAGCCTTTAGAATTAGCGGTTGGCTCGTTTGCCGTCATCTGGATTACTGCAACTTCCGTCCCCGGATTAGCCTCGTAGAAACCAGCCGCGCGTGTTGCGTCACCAGCCTCGGCAGTGATGGGCAAATAACCGGTGTTCTGGTGCCATGCAGCTTGAACGTCCGAGGATGACAAGAAGCTTAGGAACTGACCGGCGCCTTTGTATTCGTCGTCTTCATGCCCTTCCATAACCCACAAGGATGCACCACCGATGATCGTGTTCAGCGGGGCATTGCCGACGCCTTCCCAATAGGGAAGCGGACGCACGTCAAAGTCGAATTCAGCTTCTGAACTGATACCCGCATAACCAGCAGAGCTTTCGGTAAACAAAGCACACTCGCCAGAGCGGAAGTTTGCGCCACCTTCGTTGCGACGACCGGTGTAGATGAATTTGCCGTCCTGAGCCCATTGGCCCATAGCGGTAAGGTGCGCGACTTGCGCTTCACCGTTTAGCATCAACTCAGTATCAAGGCCAGCAAAGCCATTGTCCTGCGAAGCGAAGGGTACATCATGGTAGGCTGAGAAATTCTCGAGGTGAATCCAGCTTTGCCATGCAGTTACAAGCGGGCATTCTTCGCCACCAGCCTTTAGCGCGGTGAGGGCCGCATCAACGTTTTGCCATGTGGACAAGTCAGTATCCGGATCAACACCGGCGGCGGCCATTGCATTACGGTTCACCCACAAAACAGGTGTCGATGCGTTGAATGGCAGGGATAACATGTCGCCTTCAGTCGACGTGTAATATCCTTTTACCGCACCAATATAGGCGTCTTGGTCAAACGCGACGCCGCTTTGCTCCATCACTTCGTAAACCGGACGAACCGCACCTTCTGCGGCCATCATTGTCGCAGTACCAACTTCGAACACCATCAAGATGTGAGGTTGCTCGCCTGCACGAAATGCGGCGATGCCAGCGTTCAGCGTTTCGGAATAGTTGCCCTTATGACTTTGAACCACCACGTAGTCGCTTTGGCTAGCGTTGAATTCTTCAACTTGTGCCGCGACCAGTTCGCCAAGGCGGCCAGTAAACGCGTGCCAGAATTGGACTTCGGTTTGGGCCATCGCAGCAACTGGCGACAGCATTGTTGAAACGGCAAGTGCGCCGAGCATAGATCTTTTCATAGTTCCTCCCATGCACCAAAATGGTGCGTTGTCTGTCATACGATGCTTGGGGCAGCCCTGCATCGCTTGTCAACCACCAAAACGATACACCTACGCTGGTATAATACAAGACCGCAAAATCCGGAGTAAATATAGAATTATGTTATGTTTTTTTATGTTTTTGTTTTGGGTTTGTGTGATGAAATGGCATGAAATAGAAACTTAAGTTGCGCCAATTCGAGGCCCTTATGGGGGTCATTTAACACGGCTCTGTGACACGAGCTGCAAGAGAATTGGCCATCAGCCAACCTGCTGTCAGTCGATTGCAAGCTGATCTAGGTCAAAGATTGGGGTTTTCTCTGTTTGATAGGCGCGGTGGCCAGCTTGTCGCGAGACACAGTGTAAATGGAATTTGCATTGCGGGTACAGGAAAATGGCGCGTAATGTTGCGGAATGCAGGTCTACTCTGGCACCAGAACCGATTCATCGAGATGGACCGATTTTGAACTTCGGCCTGGAGATGTGATTGTCTCTACGCCACCGAAATGCGGTACCACGTGGATGATGGCTGTGATTGCCATGCTTTTGCATTGCTCGACTGAACTACCTCAACCGCTGGGCAAGTTGAGCCCTTGGCTGGACTATTTTTCCGCCCCGCTTGAGGACATCCTCGCTATTTATCGTTCGCAAGAGGATCGACGCCTAATCAAGACCCATACTCCGTTGGATGGCCTGCCACTGGTGAATGGAACACATGCCATCGCGGTTCTGAGAAACCCTCTGGATGCGATGCGCTCCATGCGCCGACATGTGTCAAACATGGTCAACCCGCCGAATGGCGACCCTTTTTTGGCCGACGAAGACGACGTGATATTGCGAGGTATTGAGCTTCCCTTCGCGCCAACTAACGTTGACGATGTCTCATTGGAATTGCTTGTTCGCCACCTTCGTGCTGCGACTAATCCAACGGTTGGGAAGGATCGTTCTGTCACGATAGTTCACTACAGCGACATGAAACGGGACCTGAAAAAGGTCGTAAGCCATGTGGCGTCAGCCATTCAGGCCCATGCGGCACCTAAATTTCTGGAAAATGTGGTGCGGGCGGCCTCAATTTCATCCATGCGATCTAAGGCCGATCAATTTGCCCCGCTGGCAAATGCAAACCACTTTTCGTCGTCGGAAAAATTCTTCGCTGCTGGCGAAGAACGGGGGCATTCGCAACTCCCGCAGCATCTCAAAGCTCGTTACGAAGAGCGGTTGTCAGAATTGCTCTCGCCCACCGAAGCAAATTGGCTCAAGGGAGGTGGCCCGCTACCCGTCACGGATAAGTAGACGGCAGCTCGGTCCCGCAACTCGGTCATAGGGGTCGTGAAACTTGCTACGGCCAGAACAAACGGCCGCTTTCCTAGCTGCGGCGCAGCGTGTCTTTCGGCCCTAACCGGACTTTGGCCGCTCCATACAACGCTGCGGTGCAGCTTTCGCATTGCGGCCATTCGTGCATGGCGCAGCATTTTTGTCGGCTAAAACGTCGGTGTGCGGACAAACCGGACCTAGGCCTTGTTGTGGCCAACGTACGCTACCGACCCTTTCCGGACAGTCGGTGATAATCACAAGTGTCTCGTCAGCTTGCCGTTTCCGAACGACAAAGCGGTGGCCATCCCGTCGGCCGGTCGCGCACCCGAGAGGGCCACCGGCCCCCACGGATTTGGTGCTGGCGTGACCAACAGTTCCTTTCGGCCAGGCCGCACTTATACTTTGGAGTTGCTGGGTTTCCCCGGCATCGCAGGCGGCTTGGACGGTGCCCGGGCTTTTTTAGGTGGATTTGTCGCGTCCACGGATTCGGCGGAAGACTCCCGACTCTTTGGCTCCAGGTTCGGCGCAATCTGGCTGACGCCTGGTTTGGGCTGCGAAGCAGCGTGCGGGCTGGGTGTGCTGTCAACGGCTGCTTGAAGCGTCTTTTTCGGCGAGGTCTCTCCCTCGGGTTTGGCCGTTACGCCCGCGTCCGGTTTTGACTGTACTTCGGGTCTTACACTTGCAGGTGCTTTTTCTACGTCGCGGGGCTTGGGAGCGACCAGGGTTTTTGTTGGCGCACTCGGTTCTTTTTTGGAGTCGGGCTTGGCTGCGACTTTGGACTTGGTGGTTGTCCGGGGGTCAGCTTTTTCTTGCGCGGTTGCTGTAGTGTTGGATTCAATCTTTGCTTTTGCGGTGGCGACAGTATTGGTTTTATTTTTTGCTTTGGCCGCAACCACAGGATTGGCTTGTGGCGTTGCCTTGGGCTTTGCGGCAACCTCGGACTTTCTGGATCCATTGGGCGTGTTGGTCGCCATGGTCTTCGCAGCGGGTTTTCGGGTCTTTGCAGGCGCTTTTTCTGCGCCCGCAGTGCCAGCCTGCAGTGCACGGATAGGTATGAACGGCGCACTTAACGCGAAGCGAGTCAAATCCTGCATAAATCTGAGATTGGCAGAAAATGTATATCCTGCCATCCGCATTGCGGCGACCTGAAATTGTACCGGGGTGGGCAGTGGGGTCATCGTCGGTTGCTCCGTATTGAATTCAAGAAATGTGTGTCAAGCTTGGACCAGACCGCGCACGCGCATGCCCGCCTAAGCGCCAAGCAGCGCGGAATCTTCTAATCTATACAGCAACAATTATGCAGGTGCAGCAATGAAATGCTGCAGCGCCGCAGTATCGACGAGTGCAAACAAGAACAACGTGCAGACTAACTTTGAAACGTGTTGCTACCCGGGCCCTTTCGAACAAGACATTCTCTGCATTCGGGGGCGTTGCGACGCACCTGACGAAATTTAGCTTTGCGAGGCTCGCAGACCTTTTCAATGCGGATCAACAAACCAACGTCCCGTTGCAGAATTTTAGATTTTGGTGAAGGCTTTCTAGTTGACCAATGAATTAGACGGTCTGCGGCCCCTTTCCGTCTAAAACAGGAGTGGTTTCGATGAGTGATGATACGGAAAATACTCTTGCCCGTGGGCAACAGCGTGGATTGCACGGTCGCCAGCAAGACGAAGGTGTGTCGGTGATCCGCACGATTGCAATGCCAGCAGATACCAATCCGTCAGGCGATATTTTCGGCGGCTGGTTGATGTCTCAGATGGACCTTGCCGCAGGCAATATGGCCGGTCGGGTCTCGCAAGGTCGTGGTGCCACGGTTTCCGTGGAGGCGATGCAGTTTCTGCGCCCGGTCAGGGTCGGCGATGAGGTGACGCTTTACGCAACTCTGCGTAAAGTCGGACGTACATCCATGCGCATTCATGTAGATGCTTGGGCGCGCCCAAGGTATTCGGAAAAAGCTGCAAAGGTTACAGATGCTGATTTCGTTTTCGTAGCGTTAAATGACGACGGTGCACCGCGACCTGTCTTCGACACATAGGTACCTCGCGGCCCAAACCGGACTTTGGCCGCTCCATGCAACGCTGCGGCGCAACTTTCGCATTGCGGCCATTCGTGCATGGCGCAGCATTTTTGTCGGCTAAAACGTCGGTGTGCGGGACGAAGCGGCCAATTCTGCAACTTGCCATTCGATCGTGCGCAGAGTGATCCTAAAGGAGCCTATCCACGTTTTTGCCTAAAGTATCGAATGTGGAGTGGCCTTGGCAGCGTTGCCCCTTGCTGTTGGCAAGGCGTCGGCTTTCGACACCTTGATAATTCCGAGAGGCCCTGGACAGATAAAGTGACTGAAAGGGCAGGGGTTGTTCTCAATCCCTGCCCATAAATCACTTACCTATCTGTCGAAGCCCGCAAATTGCGCGAAGTGCGATGCACCGAGGCCTGCAAGGGCCTCCCGTGCCTCTGCTGACGCATTGCCACGGACTTCAAGTCGCGTGATTGGCGCGATTTCCAGAATGCCGGGCAGGCTCGGACCAACATTGCCCAAATGTGTCAGTAGCGCTTCGGAGCTCTCAAATGTCTCTTCAAGCAGGCAGTGCTTTCCATCTTCACTGATATACCATTGATATCCCAGAGTTCCCGGTTCGCCGTCCTGAACGCTTGATACAAACCCACTGGCCATGGTTTTAAAGTTGTCAACTTCTCCGTCGTTGATCGTCCATTGGATGATGTAAGATACTTTTGTCATTAGTTGTCGTTCCTTGGTCCAGGCTTCGATGGAAACCAAAACCGAACTGGACGAACCACGACTTTGATGCGTTCCGATTTATCCGCAACGGTTTCGATCACTACGAGCATACCAGTTGCATGTCACCAACGTTCTTGATCGCCTCGTCACAAATCAGGCTTCGGGCTCCTTGCTGCCGTTAGCCGCATCGCAGCGATCCTGCCAAACGATCTCGCCCCGACCAACATGAACGGCCCATACCGGCCATTGACCATGCCCTCCGAATGCTGCGGTGCGGCCCGTCGAACCGGTCATTCGCTGCAAGCGCACAATCCGGCGATGGTCGAATTCACACTTCGCGGGACGAAGCGGACATCAACCGGTGTCAACGTGATCGGATTTGTCAGACTTACACCGTGTGCCTATGATGGATTTAAACTTCGATGGTGGCCCGTCTGGGCTGGCTTAACAATTTTTTCTTTGCAAAGAGGTGAATGCGTGCTTTTTCGCGGACTACTTTTGGCCATTGTCACCGCCAGTATGGCCTCTGCGCAGGAGGTGAACATCCGAGATGGGCAGAGCCTGTACAACACGTACTGTTGGCAATGCCATGGCCGAGATGCAACAGGAGACGGGCCGATGGCGGAAATGCTCGCCATTGTGACACCTGACCTAACAAGACTCTCAGCACGACAAGGCGGAACCTTTCCAACAGAAGCTGTCGCGAGGAAAATTGATGGGCGTGCGCCCCTGCTTGCCCACGGTGGGGAGATGCCCATCTTCGGACCCTCTCTAGAAACTGACCAAAACGTCGCTTTGCCCCTGGCAAGTGGACAGCCAATGATGACGGGTCTACCACTCGCAAATGTTGTCGTCTATCTGGAGTCGATACAGGTGGAGTGATCCAAGATCACACCTTGCGACTGGGACAAACCTGCATCTGATGTCACCAGTTTCTTCGGCGGCGACGCCACAGCTCCACAGAATTAACCCACGGGAGACGACATATGGAGTTCGACTTTTCTAGTTCGGTGGCGGCAGCGCTTGCGGCAATCGTCGTGGTTCTTGTTTTGGAAGAATGGGCTTTCTTTGCGGCGAGAACCAAATCTCAGCGAGCTATGATCACCGGGGCTGCGGTGTTCGTACTCGTGATAATCTTCAATCTGTTACCTGGGGTCGTTTTCTAAACCGTGATCTGAAAAACAGAAGTCGTACTGACCCAATCTGATTGCAGAAACGATCTGTTCTGCCCGCACGTCTTCCTTGGGCTCGAAGCAGCCATTCGCTACAGGATGAACCAATGACTACTGTGCGGGACGAAGCGGACGCGGCTAGTTTCCCAGAAGTAGCAGGACGAAAGCGAGGGCGCCCCACGCGGCAATCCCCGGAAGTACAACCCAGTATTGCACCTCTTTGGGTAGGTCCCATCCTTTCACGCCTCTTGCTGCTTTGACAGTCCACAAACATGCAATTGGCCAGTACACGGTGACGCCCAGAGCTGCGCTTAGAACTAGTGGGGACCATGAGGTTTCTAGAAAATGCCCAACAAGTCCGAGGCCAAGCAGAGGTACGTAGAAGACAAGATCCGCCCCCGCATAACCCTTGAAAAAGGCTACCCCGACCTCAGTGATCCGCTCGGAAGGCTCTTGTGTGCCCATTCGTATTCCAAGGGTATAACTTACCGCGGCCGGGCATTGAGCTGCCACGAGATAGACGAAGAGCAACCAGCCGGGAACGTGAATAATCCAGAAAGCGATGTTAGCCATGGTGTCCTTCGATGTGTGCCGTCAGCGTAGAAATGGATCATACAATTGAAAAAAAAGACCGGCGAGCGGCAGAAAGGAACCCCTAGCGGCCGTTCCGAATTCGCGAACCTCATACGACACCCAAGAATATGACTTGACCGGGGTCCTGTTCCACTTGGGCAATGCCGCAGTTAATGGAGCGCATACCTTTACCAAGCCGTACGAGCCTTTCATCCTGGGCTGGTGCCAATGTGAGTGGGTTGACGAAGGCGGTGGCCGGCCCTGCGTTCTAGTTGGTTAAGACACCAATCCCCGCACCCACGGCAGCGCCTTCAACGCAGCGACCGTCAGCCAACACCTCTCCAGCGGCGCAGCCGATTGCGCCGCCTATGATGGCACGCTCCAAGTTGGAATTGGCACTGTCACAAGCGGAAACTCCCAAAATGGTAACAACTGCTGTGAGGCTAAGAAATTTTTGCATTTCGAACTCCTTGGGTCTTGTGAAGTAAGGATAAACCCGTGCCGAAGGTAGGACATCGAAACAGGTGTTTGCACTTCTGCAGTTAAAGAGCCGCCAAGAAATGCAATTCCGGACGCGCTGAGATCTGAGAGCGGCCACTAAGTATCTAGCTCTCGCGGGCTCCCCGGATCTCGCTGATGGCTCGTCGGACCGATCGCCAGGTTTTAGCCTCAGTGTCGTTTCCTTCGTCCTGATATTGCTTTGACTTTTGCGCTGCCTCTGCCTCGGCTCTGTCGCCATGTGCATTGTACAGCGATCGTGCGTATTCTGCGATCTTCGCCACTTCCATATGTGGGTCTCCTTTAGTTTTGCGTCCTGTCAGAGTGGCACTTCGCCAAACACTTTTGTGAACAGACCATCACAATTTCCGTTCTAGCGACATGATCCACGTCAATCTGTAGGGAGCGTCCGCAGTGGGCTCTTTGCAGCCATCGGAGCTTATGCAGAATGTGACCCTTGAGCCGCTAAGCCTCGATGAGGACGGCCCATTGCGGACCTTCACCACCCCGTCATGATGCTGCAGTGCGGCCCGTTATTGCGGACTTTCGCCGCAACCGCGAAATCGAGTGATGTCTGAATTCACACAATGCGGACAAAGCGGTTGTCAGCCTGCTGACGCAGCGATTCAATAATTAGATTGCCGAGCACTCGGTGCCACATCTCAGGTCTCGAAAATCGGCGCGCTCAAGTTTGACAAAGATCAAATGTCTTCCAAGCCGGACGAAGTATTTCCTTTTGGAGGACACATATCAAAAGGAATATGGAAATGGTTGAGAAATCCCACACCAGCGGCTTTTGGCCCTCGCTCTATGATCCCCTCCGCCAGTTGGGTGAGCGAGTATCGGAATGGTTAGCCCCGGCGTCCGAAGCTTCTGGGGATGATGCCGCGTACCGGATTGCCGTCGAACTGCCCGGAGTGGAGGAAGGGGACATCCACCTGAGCGTCGAGGACGGTGTCGTTTTGCTGAAGGGCGAAAAGCGGACCGAGCGAGAAGAAAAGGGAGAAACCTGGTACTTTTCAGAGCGGCAATACGGCTCGTTCAGCCGCTCCTTTCGTTTGCCCCCGGACGCCCATGGCGAAAAGGTGGACGCCCAACTAAAGGACGGTGTTCTGACCATCACCATTCCAAAGGTGGCTCCCAAGAAACAGGAAGCCGCCAAGGTGGAAATCCGCAAGGGTTAGTCACTGGGAAAAACAACCGAAACTGCACAGTGACCAACGTACCCGCCTGCACAAGAGGAGGCCGGGCCGTCACCGTGTTACGAGCCGCTCTGTCGCTCGCCGCATAGTTACCGCAGCATCGGTCAGCTTGGGCCCAAAGCTACTCGGTAGGTTTGGGCTCCTTGCTGCCGTTAGCCGCATCGCAGCGATCTCGCCCCGACCAACATGAACGGCCCTAACCGGACTTTGGCCGCTCCATACAACGCTGCGGTGCAGCTTTCGCATTGCGGCCATTCGTGCATGGCGCAGCATTTTTGTCGGCTAAAACGTCGATGTGCGGACGAACCGGCCTAATGCGACTGCCGCGTAGATCGCGATGACGCTCCGGTCAGAATGGTAAAGACGCCGCGGCGATGCAGCTTAAATTACCCCAGTCGCCTTTGAGCGACCGGGGCAGAAACTTCTAAAACACTCTAGAGGCACACACTCACGTACACTCAGGAAGAGTAAAAAATTTGTTGCAAACCGCTTTAATTGTCAACATGATAATTGGTGGAATGACAATTTCTTACTCACTCTTCCCCTAATTTGTGATAAACATGTGCGGCAACTATCGGCGTATCGGACATATGAGCAAAATTTCCGCACTTTTTGAACAGAGGTGGTCGCGGACTTTCGGACCATTTGTTAAGGTGGATCGCTTGATGAGAGAGAAGATCCAGAATGAAGAAACGAAAGAACCATTCGCCTGAGTTCAAGGCCAAAGTTGCGCTTGAAGCCATCCGCGAGGAGCTG
>NZ_CALJXO010000189.1:0-17068 GCF_937988555.1 uncultured Boseongicola sp.
AGTTTATTTTCCGCCGTGACAGGTCAGTGTCAGGTGCATAAGGTTTGGTGACGATGAGCGGGAAAACCCGCCAAGTCAAATGGGAGGACTTCATGAAAACGAAAGTAAAAGCCTTTGGGCTTACCGCTGCTTTCTGCCTGATCGGCGGAGCGGCTTCTGCGGCGGAGTGCATTGCACCAGCCAACCCCGGCGGCGGCTGGGACTTTACCTGCCGTCAGATCGGCAAGATCCTTTATGACATCGGTGCTGTGGATAAGCCTGTACAGGTTACGAACATGCCTGGTGCCGGCGGTGGTCTTGCTTACAACACGGTTGTCAGTGAGCGCAACGACGACGCGGATCTTATCATCGCGGCCTCTTCGGCCACGACCACGCGTCTTGCGCAAAACGCATACGCTGGCATGACAGCTGATCAGGTTCGCTTTGTTGGTGCCATTGGTGCTGATCCGGGCGTAATCGTTGTGGCCGCTGACAGCCCGTTCCAGTCGCTTGGCGATCTGGTTGACGCAATCAAAGCAGAGCCGGGTTCGGTTGCCTTTGCTGGCGGTTCGGCTGTTGGCGGATTTGATCACCTGAAGCCTTTGATGATCCTGAAGGAAGCCGGGTTCACCGACATCACAAAGATCAAATACATCGGTCTTGATGGCGGCGCAGATGCGATCACTCAGACTGTTGGTGGATTTACGCAAGCGATGACCGGCGACATGTCGGAAGTTGTTTCGTTCCTTTCCAATGGCGACATTCGCGTGATTGCGGTTCTGACCGACGAGCGTGTGCCGGGCTTTGACGACATCCCAACTGCGAAAGAGCAGGGCTTTGATGTTGTGGCCGTGAACTGGCGTGGTCTTTACGTGCCCAAGGGCATTTCGGATGCACAGTTCGACGCATGGGCTGACAAGCTGCAGCAGGTTGCTGACAGTGACGCTTGGGCAAAGGCAATGGTGGACAACGGTCTTGCGCCATTCACCAAAGTTGGCGGAGACTTCCAGTCATACGTCGATGGTCTTGTTTCTGACATCAACGCGATGTCGAAAGAGCTTGGGGTCCTGCAGTAGTGGCCTCGGACCGAATATTCGGTCTGATCACTCTGATCACGGCGGTCGCGTATATCGCGGCCGCCACGCAGATTCAGACGAATTTCTTCTCGGGCGAATACCTGCCAAAGCTGTTCCCGATCCTGATCGGCAGCGTGGCGGCGATATGTTCGCTAATTATCATATTTAAACCTGACCCCGAACCTGACTGGCCTGCTTCTTGGACATGGGTTTCCATGGCCATCGCGGTGTTTGTGCTGGCGGTTTATGCGGTCATGTTGAAGCCACTGGGGTTTCTTTTGCCCACAGCCATTGCGGCGGGCATCCTGAGTTATCAAATCTCGTTCCGGCCTTTTCCGTCAGTGCTGTCCGGCATTGGCCTGTCGATTGGGTTGCTCATCTTGTTCAAATACGCGCTTGGGCTTGGAAATATCGTGGCTTACCGCATTCCGACACCGGCCAAGCTTTGGGACGCGTTCGCTATTCTCATTCCCTTTGTAGGGGGTCACTGACATGGACATACTATCCAACCTCGCACTCGGGTTTAGCGTGGCGCTGTCGCCCTATACGCTTTTTCTGGCTGTCTGCGGTTGTTTCTTGGGGACGATCATCGGCGCATTGCCGGGCTTAGGTCCGTCGAACGGCGTTGCGATTTTGATCCCTATCACTTTCACGCTGGGGCTTGATGCGACATCCGCACTGGTTCTGATGACGTCTGTTTACTACGGCGCGATGTATGGCGGGCGGATCAGTTCGATCCTGCTGAACATCCCCGGAGACGAGCCTGCGTTGATGACTACGTTGGATGGCTATCCGATGGCCAAGCAGGGCCGCGCGGGCGATGCTTTGGTCTTGTCCGGCGTTGCCTCTTTCGTCGGAGCTTTGCTTGCGACGATCGGGCTAATGTTGCTGGCGCCGTCGCTGGCGCGGGTGGCGTTTTTATTCGGGCCTGCCGAGTATTTCGCACTGTATTTGCTGGCGTTCTGCACGTTGGGCGGCATGGCCTCGAACAATCAGGCGAAGGCCGCGATTGCGGCCTGTCTCGGTCTTGGCATCGCAATGATTGGCGTCGACAGTTCGTCGGGTTTGCCGCGTCTGACGGGTGGCAGTCTACATCTGTTTGACGGCGTTGATTTTCTTGTCGCCATCGTGGGTCTGTTCGCCATCGCCGAGCTGTTCTTCTTTATCGAAAGCCACGGTAAGGGCTCATCGATTGGGGTGAAGCTCGACAAGGTGCGAATCCCCTGGAAGGATATTTTCGACACCAGATGGACGATGTTGCGCGCATCTGGCGTGGGCTTTATCGCTGGCATCTTGCCGGGTGCGGGTGCGTCGCTTGGATCGTTCCTAGCCTATATGACCGAGAAATCCATCGCTGGCGAAAAAGGCGGCTTCGGCACGGGCGTTCCTAAAGGAGTCGCCGCGCCAGAGGCTGGCAACAACGCAGCCGCCGGTGGTGCGCTTGTGCCAATGCTGACGCTAGGTGTTCCCGGTTCTGGCACGACGGCTGTTTTGCTGGCCCTGTTGATGACGCTGAACATCACGCCCGGTCCGACGCTTTTCACCGAGCGACCCGAGGTTGTCTGGGGCCTGATTGCTTCGCTGTTAATCGCCAACTTCGTCTTGCTTTTGATGAACGTGCCGATGGTGAAGATCTTTGTCAAAATCCTGATGGTTCCGGCATGGATCCTGTTGCCGGGTGTGACAATGATTTCCTTCGTTGGTATCTTTTCACTTTCAGGCAGCTACTTTGATCTGTTGATGATGATCGGGTTTGGCGTGTTGGGCTACTTCCTGCGCAAACTGGATATCCCGACGGTGCCGGTCATCCTTGGCATCCTGCTTGGCGGCAACATGGAAGACGCCTTGCGCCGGGCCATGACTTTGTCAGATGGGGACGTCACATATCTGTTCTCAAGCCCGATTTCGATCGGCTTGTGGATTGCAGCGGTTCTGGGCTTTGTCGCCCCGATGTTCCTGCGCGGGGTCCTTAAGAAGCCGCAGGCGATCACCGATTGAGTGTCCGCATTCTCATACCTTCGGGCGCGCTTGGTCTTGGATACGATGCCACTGCGCTGGAGCGTGGAATTGCGAACAAGCCTGATCTGATTGCCATCGATGGCGGGTCGACCGACAGCGGGCCGTCGTATCTTGGACGCGGCGTGTCGAAATATGCGCGCTCGTCGACGAAGATCGAATGGGCCGGGTTGATGGACGCGGCGCGACGCGCGGGCTGTCCCTTGGTGATCGGCACTGCGGGCACCTGCGGTGCCGGATCGGCCGTGGATTGGCTTTTGGACATCACGCGCGAAGTTCTGGCAGAGACAGGTCACAGCGCGAAGATTGCTGTTTTAAGGTCGGATCAAGGGCCGGACGTCGTGGCCGAGGCGTTTGAGACGGGCCGCGTAACGCCCCTGCCCGCAGCGCCCGAGATTGACGTTGATCTGATCCAAAGCTGCACGAATATCGTGGCGCTTGCAGGGGTCGAGCAGATATCGGCCGCTCTTGCCACGGGCGCCGACATCGTGATTGCCGGACGCACGACAGACACTGCAATCATTGCCGCTTTGCCGATAGAGCGCGGCGTAGACGCTGGTTTGGCTTGGCATGCCGCAAAGATCGGGGAGTGCGGCGCGCTCTGTGCGACGAACCCGCAGTCGGGTGTGCTGCAGGTGGATTTTGAGGACGACGCATTTGTTCTGACGCCTTTGGCGGATGGGGCGCACGCAACGCCGCATACAGTTTCAGCGCATATGCTTTACGAGAATTCTGACCCCTATTTGCTGTATGAACCGGGCGGTGTTCTGGACGTGACGCGCGCAGTTTATGAGGCGCTCGACGACACACGGGTTCGGGTGACTGGGTCGAAATGGGTGCCGTCTGATGCCTACACCGTGAAGCTTGAAGGAGCGCGGGTGGCCGGATATCAGACCATCGTGATGGCGCTTTTGCGGGACCGGCACTACGTGGCGAATGCGGCGGCCTGGGCAGACGATATTGTAACAAAATGCACAGCGAAGGCCTTGGCGCGGACCCCCGCATCGGAAGGTGATTTTTCAATAGAAATCAGACTGATTGGGCAGAATGCGACGCTTGGCGCATTAGAAACGCGGACAAGCGATGCGGTTGAGATCGGCGCACTTGGTCTGGTAACGGCGAAGACGCATGCATTGGCCGGAGAGATCGCTAAATTACTGAACCCCTATTTGCTGCATCATCCGCTGACACGCGATGAAGAACAGCCGACATTCGCCTTTCCGTTTTCGCCCGCCGAGATTGATCGTGGGGCGATTTACGAGTTTTGCCTGAACCATGTTTTACGGCTTGATGATCCGATGGACGCGTTTTCGCTGGAGGTTGTCGATGGCTGAGTTGGGGCAGATCGTCGAGAAGGTGCGCTCGAAGAACGCCGGGCCGTTTTGGTTGACGGTGGATATTTTTTGCGGTTCGCCCGAAGCTTATGCGCGCGTACGCGATGGGTTGGAAACGCAGGCTGTTGCGCGATTTCTGGATACGCCGGTTCAGACCTTGAAGCGGTTTGATATGGAAGATTTACGGGTCGTGAAGCTTTCCCTGCCGCGTCCTGCCGTGCAAGGCACGGTCAACGATCGCGATATGCACGGCGCGGCGTTGGCCGCACTTGTGGCGGAGATCAACATTCCATGAGCCTGCGCGACTTCGGTGTATTGTCCGACGGGCGAAGCGTGCAGGAAGTGACGCTTGGGAACGGGCGTCTGACAGCGCAATTTCTGACATTCGGAGCGCGGATTAACGGGCTTTCGTTTGACGAAATTGATGATTTGACGCCCACTCTTGATCTTGAAGCGGCTGCGGGCTCCAACCCATATTCTGGTGTGATTGTCGGGCCGGTGATGAACCGCCTTGGCGGCGCGCGCGCGCCCCTGAACGGACAGGTTCTGACGTTTAACGCAAATGAGGGGTCGAACCTTCTCCATTCGGGCGCCGCAGGCCTTCATCGCTTGGTTTGGGATATCGCAGACGTGTCAGAAACAGCGGTGACATTCGCGGTCGACCTTCGGCCAGACACTTTTCCAGGGCGGCGGCAGATTGAGGTCACCTATCGTTTGGAAGACGCCGATCTGGTCCTGGAGATTGCTGGAACAACCGATGTGCCAACGTTGATGAACGTCGGATTTCATCCGTTCTGGACTGTTTCAGGGCGCGGGCGTGCGGGACATGTTTTGCAGGTGCATGGCGCACAGTATTTGCCAATGGACGGTGGCAATATCCCCACCGGAGAGATCGCAGACGTGGTTGGGACGGCTTTGGATTACCGCATACCGCGCGCGCCCGCTGACGATATCGACCACTGCTTTGTTCTGCCCGAACACGACGGAATTGCGCCTTGCGTGACGCTTGAAAGCGACGTTATGCGACTTGAAATTCTTTCTGACGCACCGGCGGTACACGTATTTACCGGCATGGATATCGGGATCGCGGTTGAGCCGGAAATTCACCCCGACGCGCCGAACCACGCGGGCTTTCCGTCTATTCGGCTGGGGTCTGGCGAAACGTTCCACCAGACCGTGATCCATCGCTTTTCTCGGCGCTGACTTAGCTGCGCATCCGTTCGGATTTCGCATCATACATGGGGCGCAGGGACGCTTCGGCGGCAACGCGCGCACCTGCGACTTCGATTTCCCAGCCGTCCGTGTCTTTCGCCAATTCCGCCGGCACGTAGCCAAGCCCGATCGCTCCGCCCAAGGTGTGGCCGTAGCTTCCCGAGCTTAAATAGCCCACGAATGCGCCGTCTTTCAAGATAGGTTCGTGATGAAACAGAAGCGGTTCGGCGTCCGTCAGGAGGAATTGCAGCATCCGCAGTTTCGGGCCGGTTTCTTTGCGTTGAAGCACCGCTTCGCGACCGATGAAGTCGGGTTTTGCGGTTTTGACCGCGAAGGAAAGACCCGCATCGACGACATGGTCTTCGCAGGTGATGTCGTGGCCAAAGTGGCGGAAGGCTTTTTCGATGCGAAGGCTGTCCATCGCGTGAAGGCCCACGTGTTTCAGGCCGACATCTGCACCGGCTTCCACCAGCGTTTCGTAGACGTGTGCGGTCATGTCGGACGAGACGTACACTTCCCAACCAAGTTCGCCGACGTAAGATACGCGGTGCGCGCGGGCGAGGCCGTAGCCGATTTCGATAGTGCGAGCGAGGCCGAAGGGATGGGCTTCATTGGACCAGTCGTCAGGGCTGACAAGGCGCATCAGATCGCGCGCTTTTGGGCCCATTACGGCAATAACGCCCTCACCGGCAGTGACGTCAGTAATGACAAAATTGGCGTCTTCTGCGTGGCGCCGTATCCACATTTCATCGGCAAGGCGCGTGGCGGCCGGAGTGACCACAAGGTAGGCAGTTTCAGACAGGCGTGTAACGGTAACATCAGCTTCGATGCCGCCGCAGCTGTTCAGGAACTGGGTATAAACGATACGACCTATCGGCACGGACATATCGTTGCCGCAGATTTTGTTCATTACCGCCTCGGCGTCGCGGCCTTCGACGCGGATTTTACCAAAAGATGTCATGTCGTAAAGTCCGACATTTTCGCGAACCGCGCGGTGTTCTGCTGCGTTATTTTCGAACCAGTTCGGTCGGCTCCAGCTGTATTCGTACTCGGGTGTCTGGCCTTCATTCGCGAACCAGTTGGCGCGCTCCCAACCCGCGACTTCGCCCATCACACCACCAGCCTTCAGAAGATGTTCGTGAAGCGGTGTGCGGCGAATGCCGCGCGCCGTTGCCTTTTGGCGGAAGGGATAATGGTCGGCGTAAAGAAGGCCAAGGGTTTCAATCGAGCGGTCGTGGAGATAGCGCGCGTTGCCCTGAAACGGCTGCATTCGTCCGATGTCGACGTCGCCGAGATCAGACGGCTTTTCACCGGTGTTCATCCATTCTGCCAGCGCCATGCCGGCACCGCCAGCGGACTGAATACCGATAGAATTAAAGCCCGCGGCGACCCAGACATTGTCGCTGCCGGGGGCAAGGCCAAGATGATAGGCATCGTCCGGCGTGAAGCTTTCTGGGCCGTTGAAGAAGGTATGGACCCCGGCCTCAGCCATCATCGGCATACGTTCGATCGCGCTTTCGAGGATCGGCTCGAAATGGTCGAAGTCTTCCTGAAGCTGGTCGAATTCGAAACTCTCGGGGATGCCGTTCATACCCCATGGTTTGGCGACAGGCTCGAAGGCTCCAAGAAGGATTTTGCCGGCATCTTCTTTGTAGTATGTACACTCGTCAGGCACCCGTAGAACGGGAAGTTGGCCAAGGTTATCAATGCTTTCGGTAACGATGTAGAAATGCTCGCAGGCGTGGAGCGGAATGTTGACCCCAGCCATTTTGCCGACCTCGCGCGACCACATGCCAGATGCAATAACAACGTGTTCGCACGCGGTATGACCCCGTTCACCCGCTTCGTTTTCCCAGTCAACGCCGGTGACGCGGGTGCGGTCCTTATGGATTTTCGTGACCTTCGTGCCTTCGAGTGTCTTGGCACCGCGCAGCCGCGCGCCTTTGGCGAGGGCTTGCGTAATATTGGCAGGATCGCCCTGCCCGTCCGAAGGCAGAAAGACCGCTTGCGTGATGTCGTCGACTTTGACGTGCGGGTATTTCTCCGTCACTTCTTTGGGAGAAATTTCATGGACCTCTACGCCGAAGGCGCGCGCCATGGAGGCCTGACGCAGGAGTTCTTCTTTACGCGCCTCGGTCAGGGCAAGTGTGATTGAGCCAACCCAACGGCAACCTGTCTGAACGCCGGTTTCGGCTTCAAGATTGACGTATAGTTCCTGCGTATATTTGGCGAGGCGGGTCATATTCGCGGACGCGCGCAACTGTCCGATGAGCCCGGCGGCGTGCCATGTGGTGCCCGAAGTGAGGCGTTTACGTTCCATCAACACAACGTCGGACCAGCCAATTTTTGCAAGGTGATAGGCAATGGAGCAGCCTACGATGCCGCCACCAATAATGACCACGCGGGCTTGTTCAGGAACGCTCATTTTAGGTAGTCCTCTGTCAGACGATTGCATGGCCGGCCGCATTGAGGCGGCGGGCGATTTCACGGATGTGGTCGGGGCCAATTTCGCAGCAGCCACCGACGATTGTCGCGCCCTGATCGACCCATTGCAGGACGGTATCGGCGTATGTTTCTGGCGTGATGTCTTTACGGGCTGAAAGGGCATCTACGGTGGCTTTGGCCTTCAGAAAATCCTTGGTGATCTCGGTGAAGCCGTTGGCATAGGCGCCGTATGGTTTGCCAAATGTTGCCAGGACGTCGAGGCCTGCGGACATCGCTTCGGGGACGGAACAATTGGCCAGCCACGCGTCGGGCATAAGATGCGCCAAGGTCGACACCTGTTCGCCCGAACGCAGTTTTCTGCCGTCTTCATCGTCAAGCGTGACCGACAGCCAAACGGGCAAGTTTGTCTGGCGTGCGCCCGCAAGGACTGCTTCAGCGTGCATCAACGAGGCGACGGTTTCGCAGATGATCAGATCGACCTTTGGGGCAAGGCGTTTGGCGAGATCGGCGTAAAGCGGAACAGCCGTGGGAAGATCGGGGTGCGTGTCCGGGCGAAAACTCCCGATGAGCGGCCCGATGGAGCCTGCAACGCGGTGGTTCGGGGCATGGCGCGCGCTCAGGGCTGCGTTCAAGGCGGCGGCGATCAGGGGTTCCTGTTGATCGGCGAACCGCGTGTCGATCAGTCGGTCGGCATGCAAAGTATAGGTGTTGGCCGTGGCGATGGTGGCGCCTGCATCGAAAAAATCGCGGTGGACGGCTTCGACCAGTCCGGGATGGTCGATCATGACCTGTGTGGACCACAGGCTCGTTGGGGCGTGGGGTGTACGATGGACCAGTTCCTGCCCAAGGCCGCCGTCAAGGAGGGTGATATCGGTCATGGTGCGGGGAACATCCTTGCGTATTTGCCGCGGTATATCTCGATCATTTCGTCTTCGGTGACCCCGGCGTCGTAGGGCGGTGTGGAGAGTGGAGAGGCCTGATCGACGTGGATCAGCACAAGGGATCTGATCCGTTTGGCAAGACCGCCCCAAGTATCAATCCATCTCGTTTTCAATGTGTTAACGCGCACAAATTCGCCTTCAACGATCTCGGTATTCCCGGACGGGCGTATACCCTTGCGGCGGAAAGTATCGACGAAAACGACCTCGGCCATGGGGGTTTTCAAAAGATTTCGGCGGGTTCCGAGTGAGCGGATGTTGCCGTAGGCAATCGTTGTGTCACCCAGCACCAGAAACGTCCCCTTGGGTGACGCGGCGGGTCGCCTATTGGGGCGAATGGTGGCGACGATCCCAAGAGGAAAGTCGAGGATGATGCGGCGTGCTCCGGGTGTGATCATGCACGGATCCGTTCGTTGGCAGGATCCCAGAGCGGCTGGTCTTCTTGGACCGTCGCCCTGAAGCGTTCGCCGTAGATCTCGACTTCGACCGTGGTGCCGGGGGTAGCGAGATCAGCGCGCAACATGCCCAATGCCACGGACTTGTTGATGCGGTAGCCCCACGCGCCCGAGGTGGTTTCGCCGACAATCTCGCCGTCTGCCCAGATGGTGGTCATATAGGGCGCGTCGGTATCGCCCGCCTCGACGGTCAGCGTCACAAAGCGCTTTTTGACGCCCTGCTGCTTTTCGTTTTGCAAGGCAACTTTGCCGGGGAAGTCCTGTGGTTTGTCGAGTTTGACAAAGCGGTCAAGCCCGCCTTCGAGGAGGCTGTAGTCAGTTGAAAGATCGCCTTTCCATGCACGGTAGCCCTTTTCAATCCGCAGGGAATTCAAGGCAAACATGCCGAAAGGTTTGGCGCCAGCGGCCAGAACCGCGTCATAGATCGCGGGCATGACGGCGTTGGCCGCGTGGATTTCCCAGCCGAGTTCTCCGGCAAAAGAGACCCGGGCGAGTGCTGCGTTTTGCCCCGCCACTTCGGCTGGTTGGTGGGAAAGCCATGGCAGCGTCAGATCGGCGTCTGAAAGACGCGCAAACAGCTCACGGGACTTTGGCCCGGTGACGATCAGGGTGGAATATTCAGTTGTGTGATCGGTGAGGGTAAGGCCCTCGGGCAGGTCCTTCAAAAGGATATCGCGGTCGTGCCATTGGGCGGCCGCGGCGGTGATGAGCGTGAAGAAATCCTCTCCATGGCGCATCAGCGACATTTCGGTAAGAATGCGGCCTCGCGCGTCTGGGAAGTAGCTGAGGTTCATGCGACCGACCTTTGGAAGGCCGCCCGCGATGCGCCCCTGGAGCCACTCGGCAGCGCCGTCACCGGAAAGGTTAAAGCGCGAAAATCCCGGCAGATCCAGAACGCCGACGCCATCACGCACCGCTTCGCATTCTTCGCGGATACGGCTTTCCCACGGACCGGTGCGCCCCCATGTATGCGTCGCTTCTTCGGAGGTGTCGTCGCCATCCTTGGCGAACCAGTTGGCGCGTTCCCAGCCGTTATAGGCGCCCATCTGCCCGCCAAGTTCGCGGACTTTTGCGTCGACCGGTGACAGCTTCTTGTCACGTCCGGCGGGCCATTCGTGCCATGGGAAATGCATGGCGTATTCGTGGCCGTAAACCTCCATACCTTTCTGGATGCAGTAGTCTTCGTCGGTGTAATCGGTATAGCGGCGCGGATCGACCGACCACATGTCCCATTCGGTGTGGCCTTGCGTGATCCATTCGGCGAGGATTTTACCTGCCCCGCCCGCTTGCGCGATGCCGAAGGTAAAGACGCAGGCCTCGAACGCGTTCGAAACACCCGGCATCGGTCCGAGAAGCGGCAGGCCGTCGGGGGCGTAAGGGATCGGGCCATTGATCACGCGGCTGACGCCTGCGGTCCCCAGAAGCGGCACGCGTTCCATTGCGTCTTCGATATAGTGTTCCAGACGGTCAAGGTCGTCGGGGTAAAGCTGAAAGCTGAAATCATCGGGCATCGGGTCATCAGGCGTGACCCAATGGGCTTTGCAATTGCGCTCGTAGGGGCCCAGATTGAAGCCGTTCTTCTCCTGGCGAAGATAGTAAGACACGTCCACGTCGCGTAGAAGCGGAAGTTTGCGGCCATTTTCTTTGGACCATGCAACGATCTCCGGGATTTCTTCGGACAAAAGATATTGGTGGCTCATCACCATCATCGGAACGGTGCGGCCGCCGTAGGGCTTGAACCATTCGCCGACGCGTTGGGCATAGTATCCCGCAGCGTTCACCACGACTTCGCAGCGGATCTCGCCCTTCTCGGTCTCGACAACCCATTCGCCATTCTCGCGACGCACGCCAGTAGCGGGTGTAAAGCGGTGGATTTGTGCGCCGAGGTCACGCGCACCCTTGGCCAACGCCTGGGTCAATTGGGCCGGGTCGATATCCCCGTCATAGGGGTCATAAAGAGCGCCGAGGATGTCGTGGGTTTCAAGGAACGGATAACGGTTTTGGGTTTCGGCCGGATCGAGGATCTCGATCGCCATGCCCTGATAGCGGCCCATGCTGGCGGCGCGCTCGAACTCCTGCATGCGTTCTTTGGTGTGCGCCAGTCGGATCGAGCCGGTGACGTGGTAGTTCATCGGATAGTCGACCTCGTCAGCGAGACGTCGGTACAGTTCGGTCGAATACCGCTGCAGGTTCATGATCGACCAGGAGTTCGAGAAGGTCGGGATGTTGCCTGCGGCGTGCCATGTAGAGCCCGCTGTCAGCTCGTTTTTTTCCAGCAGGACGCAATCGGTCCACCCGGCTTTGGCAAGGTGGTAGAGCGACGAAGCCCCGACCGCTCCGCCGCCGATGATGACCACGCGGGCGGTCGTTGGAAAATCGGACATGGGCGTCCTCCCTTTTTTAGTAGACCGGCGGTGCGATCACCCAGATCGCAATGCACGGCGTATTGTTCGGATTGACCCAGAAAAACGGCTCGCCGCGAATGCGGAAGCTGTCGCCAGGATTGAGGCGGTGTGTGGTGCCCTCGATCGTCAGATCGAGAGTGCCAGAGAGGATGTAGCCGACCTCTTGCGTAGGCCGCGACACAGACGTGTCACGGCGCGCGAGAGGCGCAAAAGTGGAATGCACGACCTCGAAGTCGTCGGTAAGGTCGGGCGACAGCAGTTCTTCAGCAAGACCGCTGGCGCGGTGGCCGATGGGGCGGCGCGCGGTGGCGCGCACGATGCGACCCTCTTCCCCCTCAGGCGCAGGCGCGTGGCCGAAAAGCGTTTGCACCGGCACGTCGAAGGCGCGGGCGAGATCTTTAATCTCGCGCATTGAAGGCTCGGAAAGATCGCGCTCGACCTGAGACATCCAACCAACCGAGCGACCGAGCTTTGCGGCCAGAACCGACAGGGTCAGATTGCGCGATTTGCGCAGTGCGCGGATGTCACGCCCCAGGCTGTCTGGCATGTCGATCAGGGACAATCCGAGGGCTTTCCATGAAATTTCTTTCGATATTTTCATGACTTCCTGATAAAAAAGTCAATCGTATTTTTTACACCAATTCAACGGTATGCAATCGTCTACCGCTAAACCTCGGAAATTGGGCGATTTTTTCGTTTACAGT
This sequence comes from uncultured Boseongicola sp., assembly GCF_937988555.1. Lineage (NCBI taxonomy): Bacteria > Pseudomonadati > Pseudomonadota > Alphaproteobacteria > Rhodobacterales > Paracoccaceae > Boseongicola > uncultured Boseongicola sp. Next base: position 12,565 of record NZ_CALJXO010000189.1, read on the forward strand.
TAGAAATTTGTGGCTAGATACTGCAAAAGGAAATGAGGTGCCATGAGCCAGCTGCAAGACCATCCGCTGCGATATCAGATGATAAACGAGCTTCACGCCCGCCCCTTCCCGGTGTTGACGGTGCCGTGTCGCGCGGCCTATCTGGCGATTAAGCCTGTATCGAACGCAGTCGCGCGGGATCGCGAACTTGATCGTGCCCATCTGATTTCACTGCTTGATCGCTATGGAGCAAAGCATCCGCAACCTGGCGCCACGCATTACTTTGGTGACATCGGCAAGTTCCGCCTGAAGTGGGAAAGCCATACAGAATTCGTGACCTACACGATTTTCGAGGACGGCCTTGTTGATACGCCGTTTGATCCGCGCGATTTCGAGGTTTTTCCGGCGGATTGGCTGGCGGTTGCGCCGGGCGTGACGACAACGTCGGCACTGATCCGTGTTGAGGCCGAAGCGGACGACGCTGTGATTGAAGCGAAGGTGGACAATTGGTTTGTAAGCGAGAGCCTTGCGGTCAGTCAGGTCCTGGATGACAGCGCGGTAATTGCAGGCGATTTCCGGCTGGATGTAGCAGGGCACATGCGGTTTGCTATTTTCGTGACGCCGGAGGCCGGTGCGCGGCGGGTCGGACGGGTCGTCCAGCGCGTTTGCGAGATCGAAACCTATAAGACGATGTCGATGTTGGGTCTGACGCGGGTGCGCGCCTTGGGGCCGCAGATCGGGGCGATAGACGCGCGGTTGACCGAGTTGATGGGCGACATGACGGGCAATGTTTCGCAGCCCGCCGACACCCTTGAGGCGCTGTTGAAGGTCTCGTCCGAATTGGAGAAAACCCTCGCCCTGTCGTCGTTTAGATTTGGTGCGACAGGGGCGTACGAGGCGTTGGTCAATCAGCGGACCTCGATCCTGCGCGAGGAACGGTTCCACGGCCGTCAGACGATTGCGGAATTTATGATGCGGCGGTTTGATCCGGCGATGCGGACGGTGAAAGCGACCGAAGCGCGTCTGAAGACGCTGGCGGAACGTGCCATGCGCGCGGGCGATCTTTTGCGAACGCGAGTTGATGTGGAGCGATCCGCGCAGAACCAGGCGCTTTTGGAAAGCATGGATCGGCGCGCCGATGCGCAGTTGAAATTACAGCGCACGGTGGAAGGGTTTTCGGTCGCAGCGATCAGCTATTACGCGGTGAATTTGCTTGGTTATCTGGCCTATCCTTTTGCCGAAGGCCTCGGCCTTGGCAAAGGGATGACGCTGGCGATCCTAACGCCTATTGTGCTGGCGCTGGTTTTCGTGATGGTGCGCCGGATGCGCAACCGGATCGACTAGGGCGTTTTCGACGTATCAAAGAAGAAGAGGTGCCGTTTATCGCGTTCTCGTCAGAAGAGGGTTCGGTCGAAGAGATTTTCGAGAACCCGCAGCATCCCTATACCCAGTCTTTGCTGGCGGTCGTGCCGAAACTTGGCGAGATGACCAGCAAGACTGCACCCGAGCCGATGCGGCTTTTGAATGCCCCTCCTAGGGTTGAAGGGCCGATCCTGCCGAAGTCGGACACCGTCCTTTTGGATGTGAAGAACCTTGTTACGCGGTTCCCGGTCAAAGGCGGGTTCTTCCGTCGCACGGTGGCGAATGTGCATGCGCTCAAGGACGTGTCGTTTCAGGTGAAGTCGGGTGAAACGCTAAGCCTTGTCGGCGAGTCCGGTTGCGGGAAATCCATTTGTGGGCGGTCGATTTTGCAGCTGATCGAGCCTCAGTCCGGCGAAGTCTGGCTGAACGGCACAAACATCATGGACTACAACCAAACCGAATTGCGGGCTGCGCGGCGCGAGGTGCAGATGGTGTTTCAGGACCCGTTCGCCTCGCTCAATCCGCAGATGAAGCTGGCCGATCAGGTGGCCGAGCCACTGCTGAATGACGGGATCGGCACTTCGCACGAGCAGCGCGAGCGCGTGGCGCAATTGTTTGACCGGGTGGAATTGCCGCGCAGTTTCCTGGGCCGCTATCGGCATGATTTGTCGGGCGGTCAACGCCAACGGATCGCGATTGCGCGTGCATTGGCCCTGAACCCAAGCCTGATCATTGCCGATGAAGCGGTGGCGGCCTTGGACGTGTCGGCGCAGGCGCAAGTGTTGGACCTGATCATGGAATTGCAGGCCGAACTTGGGGTCTCGATCCTGTTCATCAGCCACGACATGGAGTTGGTGGAGCGGGTCAGTCACACGGTTGGCGTTATGTACATGGGCCGGATCGTCGAGCTTGGCTCGCGGGCTGCGATATTTGAGGATCCGCGCCACGAATATACTCAAGCCCTGCTGAAAGCCGTGCCCGTTGCGGACCCACACCGACGTAAATCCGAACGGGATCTAAACTTTAAGCCGATCCCCTCGCCTATCTTTCCTGTGGACCACGTGCCCGGACCTTCGGTTTACGACGAAGTGACGCCGGGCCATTTTGTATTGAGGCCTGAATGACCCTGACATCGCGCGAAGTTCTTGAAAAACTTGTCTCTTTCCCGACAGTGAGCCGGGATAGCAATCTTGATCTTGCCGATTGGGTGCAGGCATTTTTGTCCGATAACGGCGTGAGTTCGCACCGAATGCTGAACGAAGACGGCCAGAAGGCTGCCGTTTATGCTCATGTCGGACCCGACGCGCCCGGCGGTGTGGTTTTGTCGGGGCACACCGACGTGGTGCCTGTTGATGGGCAGGCTTGGGCAACTGATCCGTGGGTTGTGACCGAGAAAGACGGCAAGCTGTTTGGGCGCGGCACTTGCGATATGAAGGGGTTCGACGCGCTTGCTTTGGTGGCCTTGGTCAAGGCGAGCAAGGCGCAGTTGAAGCGCCCTTTGCAGGTTGCGCTGTCCTACGACGAGGAAGTCGGTTGCGAAGGCGCGCCACCGCTTATCGAGAGGATGCGGGAAAACCTACCCCCTGCGGCTTTGGCGATCATCGGTGAGCCGTCGATGATGAAGGTGGTGACAGGCCACAAAGGTGGCAGCGGGTTCAAGGTCCATGTGCGCGGGTTCGAAGTGCATTCATCGCTGATGCACACCGGCGTCAACGCTATCATGGAAGGCGCCAAACTGATCGAGTGGTGCAACCGGATGAACGCGGCCGGCGCCGCCGCCGAGCCGGCCGAGGGTGCCGCATGTTTTGATCCGCCGTGGACATCGGTGCATGTGGGCGAAATCAGCGGTGGTACAGCGCATAACATCACTGCGAAAGACTGCCATTTCGGCGTGGATTTCCGTTATGTGCCGACGGATTCGCGGGCAGAGTGGGAGGCGCGCTTTATCGAGGAAGTGCGCCGTCTTGAGGCCGAAATGAACGCCGTACATCCCGACGCCGGGATCGACCTTGTTCCCTATTTCGGATTGCCCGGATTGCGCCCCGAGGACGATGGTCCGGCGGAGCAACTTGCGCGCAAACTGACCGGTGACAACGCAAGCCATGTGGTAAGTTACGGCACTGAAGCGGGTCATTTTCAGGATGCCGGGTATTCCGGTGTCATCTGCGGCCCCGGCGATATCGCCATGGCGCATCAGCCGAACGAATATCTGACGGTTGAACAATTCACCGCCGGTGAAGCCTTCATGGACCGGCTGATCGACCACCTCTGCCAGTAGTCAAGACGTCTCGTCAGGGATTTCATCCAGGTCAGCCTTTCCCACGCCTTTGAACACCGCTTTGAACGGCAGAGCCCATAGGACGCCAAGCACCAGATAGACGACCAATTCCAGCCAGAACGGTGGGCGGTCGAACAATCCGATGATGGTAACCGAGACGATAACATAGGCCGGCAGGCCGACCAGAAGTATCAGCAGCGAAAGGCGGCGGCGGGATTTGTAGGATAGAGCCATGAGGTTGTTATGGGGCGTCGCGTTGGGAGGTCAAGGTCTCGAAGGGTTGGCATAGTGATTTGGCGAAAGAAAAATGCTTGCAGAGGCAAGCTGCGATACACCTTTTTGTGCGTTGCCTTTACTCGACGACCAACCGGCAAAGCGTTGTATTTTCGATCTCAAGGTCCGGACCCCAGATTAAATCCGCAGAGCGATCCCAGGCGATGCGGTCATATCCGTCTTTCGGGCTTACAGCACATTCGCTGTGAACGGTTGCGAAAGGCCAGTCTGATGCGTCAAACCCGGCCGTATCCCTGCCAGTCGGTTGTTCCGTGACCTCGGACTGACAGGAGCCTTCCTCGGCAGCCGGATCACTTTCATCCGCACAGAATTTCTGCACGGGGGCGCGGTGAGCGACCATGCATTTCCATCCTGCGCCGGTCACTGCCACGGCTAGGCCGCTGGCGTCGCGATTCTGAAGGACGACACCGCCGTCGCCCGTCTGCTATTTTCGAGTGCCGATATATTCAAGGCCAGTATCGTTATCCTTAAGTCTATTGCCGCCAGCGCGATCGTAAATGGCCGGTCCGCAGTGAAGGAAAAGCTTTCGGCATTGAACGATCGTTCTGTCGCGGTTGAAATACTGTCCTCGGCAACTGGCGCGCTATTGAT